>JAKFWI010000051.1 GCA_021731965.1 Hyphomonadaceae bacterium
CCCCTTCGCCAACTTCACCTTCAAAAACATAGGTGATCGGCTCGGCCACATGCTGGCCGATTATCAGCAGAAAGGCCCCCCAAAACAGAAAGGTTGCCAAGGGTTGCAGGCGGCTAGCTTCGGCCGCGGCGCGCACCACCGCATCCGACCAAGCCGAAGCCCGCGCGTCCATATTGTCTGCCATATTCCACCCTTCGCACTGATATTATCGTCATACAATAATTTCGTTTGGGGTCAATTGCAAAATCTTGCCTGGACTTGGGAGGAATTTGGCAACCAAATTCACGAATTGTGGCATGGTAAACACCTGATTCGTTGAGAGCCCGCGCATGCCCTTGATCGCCCACGCGTTGTTCTATTTCGCCTACGCCGTGTCCTCCACGGCCGTCGCCTCGGCGCTGATCCGCTTCACCGACGCCGGCACGGTGCAGGCCATCCTTGCCGGGCTGGCCGCTTTCGCGACCCTGGCGGTCAGCCACGCGGCCTATTCGGTGGCGCAGGCCAATGGCGCGTTGGATCGCTCGGAAAAGCGCATGCGCATGGACATGGAGCAGGTGCGCACCGGGCAGCGCCGGCTGGAAAGCCATCTTGGCGTGCTGAACGCCAAAGTCGAGGATCTCGACTATAACCTCCACGAATTCACCATGCGCGAAGCGGCTTTACCGCCGCCCCAGCCGATGCCCGCGCCGGCCATGCTGGAAAACCGCATGGTGGAGCAATTGGTCGAGAAACTGGGCCGGGCGGTGGATGCCCGCATCGAAGAAGTGCGCCGGGTGCTGCCCTTTACGGGCGGCCCGCGCCGCACCATCGATTTCGTGCGCGATGCGCTGACTGAGGGACGGATCGAGCTGCATTTGCAGCCGATCGTCACCCTGCCGCAGCGGCGCACGGCGTTTTATGAAGGCTTTACGCGCCTCAAGGACGAAACCGGGCGGGTGATCATGCCCGACGAATTCCTGGCCCCGGCCGAAACCAATGGCCTGATGCCGCAGATTGATAACATGCTGCTGTTTCGCTGTGTGCAGATCGTGCGGCGTCTGGCGGAGAAGGATCGCCGTGTCGGCGTGTTTTGCAATCTATCGCCACGCTCTTTGGGAGATGATCAATTCTTCCCCAATTTCCTCGATTTCCTGGCCGAGCATCGCGATCTCTCCGGGGCGCTGATCTTTGAGTTGCCGCAAGCTGCCTTTCTGGTGCGCACCGCCGCCCAGGCACGCGCCATGGGCCGCCTGGCCGATCTGGGCTTTTCCTTCTCGCTTGATCGCATCACCAGCCTGGAAATCGATCTCATCGATTGCGAGCGCGCCAATGTGCGCTTCATCAAAGCCGACGGAGCCTTGCTGGTGCAGCAATTGTCACGCGAGCACGTGCGGCCCAAAGGCAATGTGACGCGCGAAATCGCCCCGCGCGATATCGCCACGGTGTTTCGCCGCCACAATATCGAATTGATCGCTGAGCGGGTGGAAGAAGAGAAAACCATCGTCGAGGTCTTGGATCTGGACGTGGCCTTGGGCCAGGGTAATTTGTTCGGCTCGGCCCGGCCGATCAAAGACAAGTTGATGCTAGAGACCGCCCCCCCGCCCGGCTATTTCAACGAGCGCGCCGCCGGTTGATCACTCCGCTGGCGTGGATGCCGCATCCGCCTCCGGGCGGATCGGCGCTGGAATGGGCTTGGGCCCGCGGAAGGCGCGTGTGAACAGCCAATACAGGCCGTGCTCCAGCCGATCCACCCAGATAAAGGCGGCGGGGATAAACAATAGGCTCAGCAGCGTCGAGAACAGCAAGCCGCCGATCACCGCCGTGCCCATGCCTTGGCGCAGCGCGCCGTCCGCCCCTAGCCCCGCCGCCACCGGGATCATGCCCGCGGACATCGCCAGTGTGGTCATGATAATGGGTCGCGCGCGCTTTACGCCCGCGTCGAACAAGGCCGCGTTGCGCGGCACTCCTTTGCGCATTTCCTCGACCGCGAAATCCACCAGCAGGATGGAATTCTTGGTGACAATGCCAACCAACATGACAATGCCAATGAACACGAACAGCGAAAGCGGCTGGCCGGTCGCCACCAGGCCCGCGGCTGCGCCCGCCAAGCACAAAGGCAAGCCGGTCATGATCGTCAAAGGCTGAAAGAAATCCCGGAACAGCAAAACGAGGACGAGATACACGAAGAGCAGACCCCAAATCATGGTGGTGGCGAACGCCTTGCCGCTTTCATCCAGATTGTCGCTTTCGCCGCCGCGCTGCAGCCGCACTCCCTCGCCCAAATTCTTGGCGGCCGGCAACGCTTCGATCGCGGCCAGCGCTTCGCTGGCTTGGCCCTTCAAGAGATTGGCCGAAATCGTCACGCTGCGCTGGCGATCCCGCCGCTCGATCGTGGTTTCGCCCACGCCGAAATCCACGTCCGCCACGCTATCAAGCCGCACCGAGCCGCCGAGGCCGGTTTGCACACGCAAGGCCCGCACCACATCGAGATCACTGCGCGCATCTTCCTTCAATTGCACGCGGATGGGGACTTGCCGATCTTCCACGTTGAATTTGGCGAGGTTACGATCCACGTCCGAGGCGGTGGCGATGCGCACCGCGCTGGCCAACGCTGCCGCAGAAACGCCGGCACGCGCCGCCTCGTCGGGCTTGGGGCGGATCTGCAATTCCGGCCGCTTGAGGCCCGAAGATGAGCGCACCTCCGTCAGCTCCGGCAGCCCGCGCATTTGCGTCGTCAAACGCTCCGCAGCGGCCGTGACCAGCGAAGCATTATCGCCGATCATTTCCATGGTGACATCGGCACCGCGCCCACCGCCCTGGAAATTCTGAAATGAAGTGCGCACGTCCGCAACAGTTTGCAGCACGGGGCGCAAGGCCTGCTGCACTTGGTAATCTGAGCGCGAACGCTCTTTGCGATCCACCAATTGATAATTGATCGAGCCGCTGCCCGCCGCTCCGTTGGCCGCCGATACATCGGTGAAGACGCCCGATATCTCTGGTGCCGCGGATCGGCTCTCCCTGGCGATTTGGTTGAGTTTGGCATCCGCCTGCGCCAGCGTGGTGCCGGGCGGAAATTCGACATTGAGGCTCAACGCCCCATTATCCAGCCGCGGGATGAAGGTTTGCGGCAATTGGCTCATCACGAACAACGCGATAATCAGGCTCAACAGCCCCGCGCCAATCGGCGCGATTGGGTGACGCAGCGAAAAGCGCAGCGCGCGCTCATACCAAGCCTGCAGCCGCGATGGTTTTTCCACATGCGGCTTGGCCTTGAGGAAATAAGCGGCCATCAAGGGCGTGATCAACCGCGCCACCAGCAAAGAGACAAACACCGCCACCGACACGGTCACGCCGAACTCGCGAAACCAGACGCCCACTTCCCCACCCATGAACGACACCGGCAAGAACACCGCGATAATGGTGGCTGACGTGGCCACCACCGCCAGGCCGATCTCATCGGCGGCCTCTAACGAGGCCTGAAACGGCGTTTTGCCCATGGCCATGTGCCGCGCGATATTCTCGATCTCGACAATGGCGTCATCGACCAGCACGCCGGCCACCAAGGCCAGCGCGATCAGCGTCATCAGATTGAGCGTGAAGTGCAGCGGAGCCATGGCGGCGAAGGTCGGGATGGTGGCCAGCGGGATGGCCACGGCAGCGATCAACGTGGCGCGCCAATCGCGCAGAAACAGAAAGACCACGAGCACAGCCAGCGCCGCGCCCTCGAACAAGGCCGCGATGGAGCTTTCATGGATGCCGCGAATGAAATCCACCGGTGTGAAGATCAAACGGAACGTATTGGGCCCGGCGGCATTGAGCTTGTCGATTGCGTGGATGACCGCCTCGGTCACCTTCACTTCGCTGGAGCCCTTGCTCCGCTGGATCAGCACGCCGATCGCCGGCTGGCCGTTATAGCGCAGGATTTGCGACGGCTCGCTGGCGGTATCGGACACCTCACCCAAATCGCCCAGCCGCACGGAGCGCCCATCGGGCAACAGGATCAGTTCTTCGGCCAAGGCGGCCACGCTGCGCGCGCCGCCCAATGTGCGGATGGTTTGCGCCTGCCCGCCCACTTCGGAGCGCCCACCCGGCAGATCAACATTGCTGCGGCGCATTTGTTGATTGACGGCGTCGGCAGTGACGCCGATCGCCTGCAGCCGCCCTGGATCGAGCGCCACGCGGATTTCGCGATCCACCCCACCAAGACGGCGCACCGACGCCACCCCATCGATGGCCAACAGCGTGCGCGACAGCGTGCGATCCACGTAATAAGAGAGATCTTGATCCGATAGATTGGGGTTTTCGACGCCGAAATAGGCGATCGGCTCGGCGGCGACATCTCGCCGCTCGATCAGCGGTTCATCAATATCCCCGGGCAGATTGGCCCGGATGCGGGACATCGCATCGCGCGCGTCATCCACGGCGCGGCTCACGTCCGCGCCGATCTGCAATTCAATGGTGGTGACCGATACGCCTTGCGTGACGCTCGAGGTCAGGTCCTCGATATCGTTGACGCCGGTCAGCGCCGCCTCGACCAATTGCGTGACCTGCGTTTCCAGTTCACTCGGCGAGGCCCCCGATTGGCTCACGGTGATTTGGATCACCCCAAATTCCACATTGGGAATCTGGTTGATCGGCAGCCGGAAATAGGCCGTCAGCCCCGCCAGCGTCAGGATCGCGAATAGGATGATCGGCGGGATCGGATTGCGGATCGCCCAAGCAGAAATGTTTTTCATGTCCGGTCCCTAGTGCAACGCTTCAGAAATTCGCCAGGCAAGCGATCCAATTCCGCGGTGCGTTTCTGGCTCAAGAGGTTAGCCTCGCTCCGCTTTGCCGGCGCTGGGCGCAGGCGCAATTGCCTCCGCCGCGACGGAACGAATGCGATCACCATCCTGCAGCAGCCCGCCCCCAGCCGCGGCGATGCGCTTCCCTTGGGTCAAGCCTTGGACCACCGCCACCCAATCGCCATCGCGCGCACCAAGGACAACATCGACCTGGCGGGCGCGATTGTCTTCGCTCAACACGAACACACTGGGCTTGCCGGATGAATAGCTGACGGCAGCTTGCGGCACGGCCAGCGCCAGGCGCTGATCGATCACCACTTCGCCGCGCAGATACATGCCGGAGCGAATGCGCGAATCGCGCGGCAAATCAAACAAGGCTTGGCCTGTGCGGGTCTGGCTATCGATGGCCACGGGTGGGCGGCGCAACGTGCCCGTCACAATGGAGCCGTCGCTGAGGTGAAATTGGGCGCTTTGCCCTTTGCGCAGGGACAAGATATCGGCCTCCGAAACCTCTGCCGCCACCTCCAGGCGATTGCCGCCGGCAATGCGGAACAATGCACGCTGATCGGCAAATTCGCCCACGCGCGCCGTGCGCTCCAGCACCAAGCCCGCGACGGGCGCGCGCACAAAGCCGCCCTGCAAACGCGCCTTGACCTCCGCCAGCGCCGCCATCTGTGCCCCCATCCGCGCCGCGGCGGATTCGGCGGCCGCTTTGCGGGTGGCGATCGCCTCCTGGGACAAGGCACCGGAATCCGCGATCGCCAACGCGCGCGCATATTCACCGGCGGTGCGGGTTTCTTCCACTTTGGCTTCCTGCATCACCGCTTCGGCCCCGCGCAATTGCGCCTCCGCGACGCCGGCATCGAGACGCGCCAAAGCCTGGCCCGCCGCGACATAATCACCCGCCTCCACCAAAACTTCCGAAATGCGCAAGCCCCCAGGCGGGGCGAACACCTGAACATCCTGAACCGGGCGCGCCTCCCCGGAAACGGTGGCGCGGCCCATAAAATTGCGCTCCGACACGGCGATGGCTGTAACGACTTGCGCGACAGGCTCCGCTGTTTGCGCAGGCTCGTCCTTGTCAGCCTTGTTCGCGAAGGCGAGCGCCCCCCCAAGCACAACAGCCAGCGCCCCGCCGCCCAAGGCCGCCATCGGCCAGCGCCGCCGCAACGTGCTGCCTTCCGGGGCGATTTTGTCAAAACCCTCGCGCGCGCGCTCTACAATCGTCATCCCACCGGCTCCACTAAACCCCGATTGACACGCACCGCTTTTACGGCGGGCGTCGGCGGGGCAAAAATCCGTTCAAACACAAACTTCAAATCAGCCAACGCCTGCTCGACGCTGCAATTATCCAGCAACACCAAACGCAGCGCCACGCCGTCCAGCGCCGCAAGCACCATGCGCGCTGCCTGGGCTGCAGGGATGCCAGGATCGACCTGGCGGCGTTTTTGCCCTTGCCGCACCCAACGGGCCAAGGCCTCATGCAAGCGTGCATCCACCATAGCGAGCTTGGCGCGCAATTCTTCGTCACGGGCCGCCTCGGCCATCACTTCCACGATCAAGGATCGATCTTTTTCGCCCAGCCGGGCCAGCCAGGCTTTCGCCAATGCCGCCAAGCCCGCGAAGAAATCCCCCTCCGCGCCGCACAAATCCAAGGTTTCCACGACCGCGAGACGATCTTCCTCGGCAATCGCCGAGATCAGATCTGTCTTGGAGCGGAAATACCGATAGAGCGCCCCTGGCGAAAGCTCCGCGGCTGCGCAGATCTCCTGCATGGTCGCCTGGTGAAACCCCCGGCGGCAAAAGCACCCCAGCGCAGCATCCAGGATTTGCCGGCGGCGCTTAAGCGCAAGCTCAGGATCGGGAAGACGCGCCATATCCCTCCAATGCACAGAAAATCGTAACCAACCGGTGCACAATGCGCCGGCAAACGCCGCTTGCCGCTGCGCGGACAGGATCCTTTGACGGGCCACTTCGCACTGCATATAAAGCGAGCGTTCGTTCTTTAATTGTTAAGCGCGGCGCGGTCAATCGCGCCGCTGGGGCTGCACAGCAGGAAATCGCCATGACGCACACCGAGTGGAACGGCCACCGCCTTGCCGCCAGCGCGCTGGCACTATCCCTGGTTTCGGGCTGCGGCTTGCTACCGAAGGAAAAACCGGTCGCCCCGCCTTTACCGGTGCAATGGGCCAGTGACGCCCAGCCCAAAGCCCAATCGCCAATCGTGTGGTGGAACGGCTTTGCCGATCCCACGCTCAAAGCCCTGACCGCCGAGGGGCTTTCCGAAAACCTTGACGTCCGGCAAGCCATGCTGCGCGTGCGAGAAGCCCGTGCCAACAACCGCGTGACGCTGGCACGTTATCTGCCGACGATCGATGCTCAGAGCCAAGCGCAATACACGTCCGTGCTGGTGGGCCCGCCTTTGCCGGGCTCCTTCCAGGGCTTTATCGGTGGCGGGGGCGGACAATTCATCACCGAGCAAAGCCAGGCCTTTGCCACTTACGGGCCGCGCTTATCCTGGGAAGTACCGCTATTTGGCCTGATCCCCTTGTCCCTCAAGGGCGTCAAGCTGACCAAAGGCGTGGCCATCGATGATGTGCGCGCCGCGCAAGTGGTGCTGGTCGGCGATATTGGCAATTCCTATCTCGATCTGCGGGCCGCGCAAAACCGCCTCGTGGTGCTGCAGGAATCGCTGGTGGTGGCCGAGCAGGTCGCGCAGGTGCTGGAGCGCAGCGTGGCGGGCGGCTATACCGCGCCGGCGGATGCCGCCGATGCGCGCCGCCAGGCGGAAATCACCCGCGCCCGTCTGCCCGATGCGCGGGTGGCGGTGTATGCCGCCAAGGCCAATATCGCGTTGTTGCGCGGGCACGCGCCCGGCACGGAGGATCCGCAAATGGCGGCGGCGCTCGATCAGCTCGCCCCCATTCCCAGCCTGGCCTATAGCGGCGCGCCAAGCGTTCCCGCCGATCTCCTGCGCCTACGCCCCGATGTGGCGCGCGCCGAGCGCCAAGCCTTGCTTGCCGCCGTGGAAGTGGGCGTGGCACGCCATGAATTGCTTCCCAAGCTGACCTTCACCGGCAATGTCGGCTTTGCCAGCAACATTATCGGCACGGCTTTGCCCGGCCAAACCGGGCAATTGCAATTGACGCCGTTCTTGACCGTCCCGGTCTTCGATTGGGGAGCCAAATGGGCAGGTGCCCAGCAAAAGAAGGCCGCGTTTTTGGGCATGCTGCTCAAATACCGCGATACCGCCAATCGGGCCTTCGCCGAAGCGGATCGCGCTTTGGTTGATCTGCAAGAAGCGCGCGTGCGCCTGGACGCCGCCACGACTGCTGAGGCCGGTGCGCAAGCGTTTGCGACAGGCTCGCGCGCGGCGTTCGACGCGGGCGTGCGCTCTTTGCGCGAACGCCTGCAGGCCGAGCAATTGCTGCTGGAGGCCAAATTGGGCCGGATCGATGCCGAGGCCACCCAGGCGCGCGCCAGCGTGGCCGTGTACCGCGCCTTTGCAGGCGCTCTTACGCCGCCGCCGCAACCGGGAGATGCCCCCGAAGAAGGGGCCAAAGCCGCCGCCATTACCAACGAAACCGAGGCCAAAGCCTCTTAGCCCACCCTATACACGCATCGAATATCTGGGGCAGGAAATCGGCGTCGTGCGCCAGACGGCGGCGCGCTTTCTCGAGGAACTCGTCGGCGGAGGTCTCCTGGAAAAGCAGGCTTTCGGCAAGCACAGCTTCTTCATCAACCGGCCATTGGTGAACCTGTTCGCAACCGCTTGGCATTCCGCCTAAAAGTCGTGGCGCGCGGTCTCAAAAGCCAAAGCGCGCGCCGGTCATCGCCTCGCTGAGCCGCCACAGCTCGTCCGCCGCGGCGCGATCGATCGCCCACGGGCGCACGCCGCTCCAGCCCGGCGCATCGGCTGGCACGGCCTGCGCCACGTCACAATCCTCGCAATACAGCCCGCCTTTGCCCTCCAAGCGCGGGCTGGTCGCGCACCACACGCTGGTGGCGGCGCCTTGAGCCGGTGATTTGAAGCCCTCGGCGACGCGGCCTTCCGCATCGATCCAACCCATGGCGCGCTTTTCCTCGTCGGGCATGAAGCGCTGCAAATCCGTCATAATGCCGCCGGGGTGGACCGCGAAGGCGCGCACGTTGAAGGCGCTGCTGCGTGCATCCAGCCCGACAGCAAAAAGCGCGTTGGCGGATTTGGCGCGGCCATAGGCCTCCCATTTGTCATAGGCGCTGCGCTCGAAATTGGGATCGTCCAGATTAACGGGTGCGCGCCGGTGGCCGATCGACGAAAGCGAAACCACGCGCGCCTTGCCAGCAAGGCGTAGCGCCGGCCACAGCCGGGCGGTCAGGTGAAAATGGCCAAGATGGTTGGTGGCGAATTGCGCCTCAAAGCCCCGTGAATCGCGCATCAATGGCGAAGCCATGATGGCGGCATTATTGATGAGGATGTGCAGCGGGCGCCCGCTGGCCAAGAACGCCACAGCGAAGCGATCGATGGAGGCCGGATCGGCCAGATCCAGCGCCGCCTGCTCCACGCCCGCAAGGCCCGCCAACGCCTCCTGCGCCTTTGCGGGCGTTCGGGCCGGCACGATGACTTGCGCTCCTGCCGCCGCTAGCGCCCGCGTCGTCTCCAGGCCCAGGCCCGAATAGCCGCCGGTAACGATCACCACCCGATTTTTCACATCCAATCCGGCCAAAACATCGTGCGCGGTGGAATGATGCCCAAAGCCGGAGGCGATGGAGTGCTGCTGAGAAGAAGTCATGCGCCCATATCTGAAGCGCCAGGCGCCCATGTCAATCGCCCTGAGCCATGAGGCGCATGTTCGCGGGGCTTTAACGCGGCGTTAGGCCGAACCCCTCGAGCGTATTCGACGAAATATGCCGCGATCGCGCGATCTCGGGCAATAGCAACACTGGGGTCGGCCATGGCTAAACGACATATCGGAAAAAGCGCATCCCTGCTCGCGGGGATGGCCTGCGCCGGCCACGCGCATGATGCCTGGGCGCAAGCCCCGCAAACCGAGCAAAAGCTCCCCAAATATGCGATTTCCGCCAATGTGGCGCTCGTTTCCGATTATGTGTTTCGCGGCGTCAGCCTGAGTGACAATGACTTCGCTTTGCAAGGCGGAGTCAACCTCGCGGCTCCGCACGGGATCAATGCCGGGGTGTGGGCCTCAAGCATCGAAACGCTCGGCGGTTCGGAGCTGGAAGTGGATTTGCTCGCGTCAAAAAGCCTACAGCTTGGCAAGACCGAACTGGCCTTTGGCGGCACCGGCTATATTTATCCTGGCTCCACCGGCCTCAATTACGGTGAAGGTTCGTTCACTGCATCGCGGCCCGTAGGCCCGCTGGATGTCACGATCGGCGCGCTGTATGCCTTGCAGCAGCGCGGGCTGTCTGGGCGCGATAACTTCTATGGCTTTATCAATGCCGCGGCCCCGCTGGGAGAATTCCACGGCGTGCCTTTCACCTTGGCCACATCCTTCGGCCATGAGAGCGGCTTTTTCGACTTGGGCCAGCAAAAGTACGATTGGTCCCTGAAGCTGACAGCCAGCAAATTTGGCTTCGATATCTCGGTTGGCTATACCGATACCAATATCAAGAGCCGCAACACCAAGGCCCGGGCCGTGTTTTCCATCTCGCGCTCCTTCTAGAGCGCATTTGGACGGAAAACCGCAACTCCACTTTTCCTGAGCGCGCTCTGGCCCTTCCCGCATCGGCATTCGGTTTGCACGGCCTTCGCTTGCGCGCTCCAGTTTGATACATCATCATCGGAGCAGAAAAGTGAGAATAGGTCTTTCCATGCGTAGCTTGATCGCCTTCAGCCTATTTGTGACTTTGTTGGCACCGGTGCCGGTAATGGCCAAAAACCATGCCCCATCCTTTTCGCGCGGCGGCGAGAGCTGCATCGCGGGGCGGCACCCTCCTGCCCAGCGCTGGCGCGGGGCAGCTGTGCGCTGCGTGCGCGCGTCTCTTGCGCGCTAAGCCAAAATACCCACGATAACCGCCATCGGCATCGCGTATTGCGCGCCTGCCCGAGGGAGGCCTTCGTGTTGCATTTGCGGAAATCAGCGGAACGCGGCCAAGCCGATCATGGCTGGCTGAAAGCACGCCACAGCTTTTCCTTCGGCCAATATCATGACCCGCGCTTTATGGGGTATGGCCCGCTGCGCGTGATCAACGAGGATCGTATCGCGCCGGGCGCAGGCTTTGCCACCCATTCCCACAAGGATATGGAAATCCTCACCTTCATTCTGGAAGGCGCGCTTGAGCACAAGGATTCCCAAGGCGGCGCTGGCATTATCCGCCCCGGCGAGGTGCAGCGCATGAGCGCAGGCACCGGCATCGCCCATAGCGAGTTCAACGCCTCCAAAACCGAGCCGGTGCATTTGTTGCAGATCTGGATGCTACCCGAGCGCGCGGGCCTGCCCCCCGGCTATGAGCAAAAGGCCTTCGCGCCCCATTCCGGGAGCTGGCGTTTGCTGGGCGCGCCCGATGGCCGCGATGGGGCCGTGACCATCCATCAAGACATCGATCTCTATACGGTAAGGCTTGGGAGCGGCGAAAGCACGAATTTTTCCGCGCGCCAAGGCCGAAAATTATGGGTGCAGATCACCCGCGGCAGCGGCCTGCTGCATGGCCTGGAGGTGGCCGCCGGGGATGGCGCTGCCATCGAGCAGGAAGCGATGGTGCGCATCAGCACGAGCACCGCGCCCAACGCCGGGATTGAGGCCCTGCTGTTCGATATGCGATCGTGACGGGCGGCACTTGAAGTGCGCGGGCGAATCGCCACCGCACTAGCCCGTGCCTCAGCATTTCATCCTGCTCTGCGAGCCGCTTAGCGCTCCCCATTTGGAGCAATTTGTCCGCGCCCGGGCGGGGCCGGCTGGTGTGCGCCTGGCAACCAACAAGCAGGAGCTGGCCGCGGCATTGGTGCAGGCGCCAAGCGCCACGCGGCTGATCGCCGTTTGTGCCAATACCATCGTGCGCGCGGAGCAGCTCAGCACACTGGCTTTAACCGCGTACAATATCCATCCCGGCCCGCCAGACTATCCTGGCGTGCACCCCGATGCCTTCGCCCACGCCGATGGCGCGCGCCAATTCGGCGCGACCGCCCACGTGATGACGGAGCGCATCGACGGCGGTGCCATCATTGCCACAGCGACCTGCGCCGTGCCGGCAGGGGCAATGCGCACCGATTTCGCTGATCTTGGATTCGCCTGCGCGCTCGATCTTTTTCGGGTGATCGTGCAGCATTGCATCGAGACGGATGAGGACTTCCCTCTCCATCCGAACGCGGATTGGTGTGGCCCCTATAACACACTCAAAGCCTATCGAGCGCGTTTTCCGGCATGAGCGCGCCGCTGCTCTTCACAAGCTCGTGACAGTTCGAGTAGCTCGACACCGCGCTCCGCGACGCGTACAAAGTGAACGTAGCTTTGAAAGGCGGAAACATGCGGAAATTGTTGGTGGTCTCTGGCTTGGTAAGCTTGGCGTGCCTGCCTTTGCTGGCCTTGAAGCAAAATGGGGCGTCAGCCCCCGAGCAGCGCGCTGAGGCCACGACAGCGCAGGTTAACGCTACGGTTCAAGTGCCGTTGGCACCACCGAGCGCGGTAACAAATCCCTGGGCCGTCCATGACGAAAAACAAACCGCTTCCATCAAGCATGCCGCCTACGGTCGGATCCTGGAGGCCATGGTCGTGGACGATGGCAAGACCACCCAAGTGGCCTTCTCCGTGATGGATAACGCGGCGGCCAAACAATTGATGGACCAATATATCGCCTGGATGGCAGGGCTGCCTGTCAGCCAGCTCAACCGGGCCGAGCAATTGGCCTATTGGCTGAATTTGCATAACGCGCTGACGATCAAGAAAATTGAGGATTTGGGCGCGAAAGGTCCGATCGATCGCTATCGCCAATTCCCGATTTCGACATCCGGGCCCTTCGCCGAGCCTGTGGTGACGGTGCAGGGCACGCCATTGTCCATCATTGCCATCGAGGAGCAAGTGTTGCGCGCCAATTTTGCTGATTTCCCCTATCAATACGGCTTGTTCCTGGCCGCGAAGGGCGCGCCGGGCTTACGCGGCGAGGCCTATTCCGGGGCCAATGTGAAGGCGCAACTGGATGATCAAGCCCGGCGCTTTGTCAACAATGGCGGCGTCAGCGTCAAGGGCAACAAGCTGGAGTTGTCCAGCGTTTATGAATGGTGGGGTCCCGATTTCGGCGCGTCGGAATCAAGCGTGCGCCAGCACCTCATCAGCTATGCCGCACCGAAACTCGCAGCGAAGATTTCCGCGACCGGAGAATCCGTGAGCTATCGTTTCGATCGCGCGATCCCGACCTATGAAGTCCGCAACTTCCAGAACGATGGGGCTGAAATCGCCAGCGGGAGCGCCGGCAGCCGTGGCGGCTTCGGCGGCGTTGGTGGCGGTGGTGGTGGCGGGGGCA
>JAKFWI010000053.1 GCA_021731965.1 Hyphomonadaceae bacterium
TGGCAGACCGACTTCACCTACCTCAAGATCATCGGCTGGGGCTGGTATTATCTGTCAACGATCCTCGATGACTATTCGCGCTTCATTGTCGCCTGGCGCTTGTCGCCGACCATGTGCGCAAAAGATGGCGAGCCATTGTCCGCCATTGGTCCGAGGACAATGGCGAGCGCGACTTTGACACAGGCGCTCGCCTTTTCCGGGCTCGACCAGGCACCGCAACTCGCCCGGCCACGCTTATTGTCGGACAACGAACCATGTTACATCAGCGGCGATCTGGCCAAATGGCTCGGCAAGCGCGACATCAAACATATCCGCGGCGCGCCATTTCACCCCCAAACCCAGGGAAAGATCGAGCGCTGGCATCAGACAATGAAGAACCGCATTCTTCTCGAAAACGCTTATCTGCCGGGTGACCTCGAACAGCGCATCGCGGCCTTCGTGGCCGACTACAACTACACCCGCGCCCACGAAAGCCTGCAGAACCTGACGCCGGCCGACGTCTATTTCGGGCGCGGCGACGCGATCTTGGCCGAACGCCAACGCATCAAACGCATGACCATCGCCAATCGCCGCTTGCAGCACCAACTGCACGCCGCTTAGGATCAAACCCAGATGAGCCAAGTCCTCTTAACGCTGCGGCCAAAAATGTCTCAAATCATCTGACGACGGACAGAACGTTCAGGTTGATATTCGCCAATTTCCAGGGCCGCGAGCCGGGGCAAGTCATCGACTTGGGCGGGAATGTCCGCTTCCAGGGTAAGCGGATGCAGCGAGCTGGATTCACGGGTTGGGGCAGATTTCTCCGGTTTAGGCTCGCAGAAAGTGCACGAAAGCCGAGAACTCAAGTTTCCGCCTCGCCGACCGGTAAGCATGACAATTACGGCTCGCTACATTAACGGTGTTGCGGACTTAAGCTGCTGGGGAACAGGTCATGCACAGGCTGGTTCTGGTATTGGCGTTAGCGGTGATTTTAACCTCGTCGGTCTGGGCGCAATCTGTGCCGCGCACTGCGGGAGATGTTTGGCAGGCGCGCTATGTTGCGGCGCTGCGTCAAGCGGACGACCGCGAGGCGCGGCTGATCCAGTCGTTCGACGCCGACCGCGCGACTTACTTGGGCAGAATTGCGGAGGTTTCACGCGCACGAAACCTGTCGGCCCAAGCCCTCGCCGAAGTCACGATACGGCTTGGGTTACAATTGGCCGAGAGTGGCCGCCCTGCAGACATCGCCACGATCCTCGCGGCTATCGACGAGAGCGCGACCCGCATTGAAGAATTGCAGGCGCGCATCCAAAAATTGGAAGCTGGTACCGATCCAGCGCTTGCTGCGCAATTGGCGCGAGCGCGTGTTGCGATCAATGTCGGTGATCTGGATGGGGCGGAGGCGATCTTACGTGCCGGCCGAAGCGCCGCCCGTGCCGCCCGTGAGGGTGCGCAGCTGCGTGAGGCGGAAGTGATCGGGCTTGAGGGGAATGTCGCCAATTTACGGTCAGACTTCCTCGCAGCCGCCGCTCTTTATGAGGAAGCTGCGCAGACGGCGCCAGACAGCGAGATCGAGGCGCGTTGGCGTTATCGCATGGCGCAGGCTCGTGCTTTTTTGGACCGCGGTGAGCGCTTTGGCGGGCCTGAAACCGAAATGGCCGCTAAGCTTTACCGTAACGTCGCCCTGCCACTGGCCCCCCGCGCGGCCCGCACCCCAAGTGCAACGGGGGCCGAAACGCGGTGGAGGACGGCTTCAGCCGTTGCGCGACGCGTGCGAACTGGCGCGCGGCTCAGGACGGAGACGGGGTGAGGTTAGCGGCCGCTGTGGGGCAGTTTGAGACCTCCCGGGCCCTGGCGGGGCCTGGGATAACGGACGTGATTTAGAGCGAGTGTTGAACGCGAACCGAATGGGTCGTTCAGCTGGTCGCCCACCCGGCACCACGCTCGATGAAGGCATCTCGGTCCTTCGCTGCAGAGAGAAAGTGCTCCATACGGGGTCTCGATCGCTCTGTCGTTTTGCAATACGCCAAGTGCGACCTTGTCGCAGCCTTCGCCGCCTTGGAAAAACGCGCCCAGGCCGCCGGACCGAAACGCGCCGCCCTCTGGCGCGAACTAGCCGGATTGGCGCGACCCCGCGATCCCGGCAAAGCGATGGCGATGACGCCGAGGCCGCCGTGGACCTCGTTGCGGGATATCAGGTGTTAACGGTGCTTGCCAGCGGCGCGGGAGATCTGAACGCATCCATCGCGCATTTGGAGGATGCCGAGACATCGCAAAACGCCATCTGCATAAGGATCGCAGCGATTTCGCGATGGCCCGGCAGATGATGTATGGCGGCGCTCTCTCACCGACACCGAATGGCGCTTGCCTCCGCCGAGAGCGTAGTCTTAAATGTTGCACGGCCCAGTGCGAAACCAAAGGCAATCATTGGCTATATGGAGCCTACGCGCATGACTGCAGATTCACAGACCTTGGGCCAGATCATCAGCGAGTTCAAACTTGCGGGCCTACCGGGTCTTTGCTTTGTAGGCCCTGAGCGTATCAAAGACTATTGGGGAGTGGTGGCCGACGAGTTGATGACACTGCTCACACTCAACGATAAAGACGTTAATGAGACGCCAGCCTTAGCATGCAACGCCGCAATAGAAGTCTTGGACTATATCACGCGCCTCCATGTTTGTCATGCGAACGCGATTTCGGCATTGGTGAGATACAATAACGCCCAACAACCATTTGTGCTATATCTCCGAAATTTCTCGAACTCAGGCCGGTGGATGAGAGAGGTCAGACATAACCAACCCGATCACCGGTTCCTTACGACGCGTGGAGTTGCAGGCGATCAAACGATGATTCCGCTCTTGCAAAATCACTTTGGCGGGTGCCCCGTCGTCTGCCTTTCGAGTCCAGAGATGATTGCCTTCAATGCGGGGCAGGAAAAAACTACTTACGCACTTCGAGCTCACGGCTACAATTGGGAAGCGGTCGTCTTGCAACTCGCCCGAGCTGCGAAAACAATCGTACTCTTTGGCGAAAGTCATAATAGATCCGTCGAGCGCGAAACAGATATTTTGCGAAAGATTGGTCGTGAACATGACGTGGCTGTTATCGTGCGGCACGAGATGCGTTCGGAGAAATCTAACGAGTTTCACCAATTTCCGAACGTGATTGATTTTTATGATTTCCTGGTTGCGGAGTGGGACGATATCTCATTAATCGAGTCGACGACTCCGACGCTAAGTGGGGCCGGAATGGCATTTCTCGATAGCGTTTACTCTAAGTCGAGCGCGCCATTTTTTCAACTCAAAGAACTCGCGTTGCTCCGATGCTTTGTTCTTGGACGCGATTTTGTTGGACTCCCCCAATCGTTCCACCCAAACGATCCGTCTCTTTGCCTCCAAGTCGCAAAAATGCCGTGGACACAAAAACTTGTCGAGCGGCACGCCGAATTTCAGAGCCAAAAGGCCGCATTTTGGACAGCGTGTCCACAGGGCATTGCAAACAGCGACAACGAACTGCGCGCGGCTTTCCTGTTCTTCTTTTTGGCATCACAGCTGTTCGCGACCGCCATAGAGGTCGAAGTGTATCCAATTGCACGCGATGCGTGTATCGATATGTGCCAAGCGCTGATGGCCATTGGGACAAGTATTGATCCGCGCTTAACTAAAGATTGGCTTCCTCAACTCGCGGAACTCGTGCAAGTCGTTGACACATTCGCAAACGTCGTCACGCCTGAAGTGTAACCTCGACAGACTTGGCGAACCCAGCCGTGCTCCATAAGTGGTGAAAATGTATAAGTGGTGAAAATGTATCGTCGCCCCGCGCGATAGCGGCACGAGGTGCTCGGTGCGCATTTTCATTCGCGACGACGGGATGCGCCAGAGCGCGTTGTGGGGATCGTCGAGCTGCTCGAACTCGGTCCACTCCGCCTGGATGATCTCGCGCGTGCGCACCGCGGCCAGCACGGTGAAGTGGATGGCCATGCGGGTGATGAAGTCGCCGTCATAGGCGTCGAGCTTGACGAGGAACTCGCCGAGCAGCTCGCGCGGGAGGCGCTTCCTATGTTGCACGCGGGGCGGGGGCCGAAGCGCGCGCTTGACCGGGTGGTCGGGTCATTGTGGCAAAGGCCTGTGGCACCCTCGCCGACGGCTTGCTTGCGACTGTGAATGGCCGTTTTCAAGTGGCAATCGTAAGCGAAGGCTCGGCGGCACCTGGGTTTGATGGGCCCAATGCGCCAAGAGACGCGCTCATCACTTGTCATGAGTGCTCCAAATGGACGACCAAAAGGACGACTTAAGACTCCAGACGCCGCGTCGCATGGAGGTTTTGACTGGCCATGGCTATCGGCAGCGCTGGTCGGAGGCCTTGAAGGCGACGATCGTCATTGAAAGTCTGCGGCCTGGGATCGTTGTCACAGAGCTGGCGCGCCGCTTTGGGGCGTGTCCGTCCCAAGTTCACGGTTGGCGCAAGGACGCGCGTGAAGGACGCCTCGTTTTGCCGGCACCGCTTGCACCAGCATTCGCTGAAGTGGTTGTCGCGCCGGAGCAAGCGCCTGCGCTTGGCGCAAAGTCCAGGGCTTCGAAGCTGCATCCGTCCCAGACAGGCGCAACGATAGAAATCGCCTCGTGCAACGTGCAGGTCCGCGTGCGCACCGGCGCCGATCCAACTTTGGTGGCCGCAATCGTGCGCGCGCTCAAGGATGTCCCGTGATCATCCCTTCCGGCCCGGTGCGGGTGATGCTTGCCATCAAGCCGGTAGATTTTCGCAAAGGCGCCGATGGGCTTGCCGCGCTGGTGAAAGAGGAGATGAAAGCCGATCCGTTTTGCGGCGTGATTTATGTGTTTCGCGCCAAGCGCGCCGATCGCCTGAAGCTGATTTTCTGGGGTGAGAAGCGGTCCGGCGGAGCTGGATTGATCTGTCCGGTGGACAGATCAAAGCGCCGAACGCCCGCAGCGTAAGCGAAGGGCTAGGGCTTGGTGCTGGTTTCCAAGCGGCTCGATGACGGCAAATTCAAATGGCCAAAGATCATCGACGCGGTGATGCGGTTGACCCCGGCGCAATTCACCACGCTCGTGGAAGGGCTTGATTGGACGCGCGTGCATGGAAAGCGCGTGCGTCAGCCGACAGAGACAGCGTGAGGCGAAATATTTCTTCGCAGGGGGCGCCTCAAATCGCGCGAAGTGTGATTCACTCTCGTCATGGTCGCCTCAATCGATCCCCTGCCGGATGATCTCGCCGCAGCCCATGCGATGATCCAGCATCTCAGCGAAGCGCTTGCCAATCGTGATATTGAAATGGCGCGCCTGACGGCGCTCCTCAAGAAATTCCAACGTCTGCAATTTGGCAAAAAGTCCGAGCGTCTCGACGCCGATCAGATGTCGCTGGGCCTGGAAGATATCAGCACGGGTATCGGCATGGCCGAAGCCGATGAAGAAGCCCGCAACGCGACGCGAGCAGCGTCGCGTGGAAGGAACCGCGGAGTCAAGCGCGGTGCGTTGCCGGCGCATCTGCCGCGCATCGAGCAGGTGATCGAAATCGAAGACAAAGCCTGTCCGTGCTGTGCGCATCCGCTGCATGTCATTGGTGAGGATGCTTCCGAACGGCTCGATGTCATTCCCTCGCAATTTCGCGTGCTCGTCACGCGCCGGCCGAAATATGCGTGCCGGGCTTGCACCGATGGTGTGCACCAGCGCATTTTCAACAAAAGTGTAGTTGCGGTTTTGTGCCCGAAAATGCGCTAATTTACTTTGGAGCATCGAACCCAACAAAATCCGGCTTTGATTTTGTTGACGATGCTCCAGGCACCGGCTCCGCCACGCCTGGTGGAAGGCGGCCTGCCGACCGAGGCGCTGATCGCGCATCTAATCGTCGGCAAATATGCCGATCACTTGCCGCTTTATCGCCAACATCAAATTATGCAGCGCGCCGGCGTCGAAATCGATCGCGCGTGCTTGGCCGCCCCTGCCGGGGCTTTTTCGCCTAAAATCGATCCACTGGATCGATTTTTCTGCCTCCGGCAGACTGGCTACAAAGGGGTCGGGCGCGCGGCGTTTGTACTTCGCCCGGTGACGGAGCGATTGCTTTTTCACTTGAAGCGCAGCGGCAAGCTCTTCTGCGATGAAACGACCGCGCCTGTGCTCGACCCCGGCCGCGGCAAGACGAAAAAGGGCTATCTGTGGGCGATCGCACGCGATGACCGGCCGTGGAATGGGCCCGAACCGCCAGGCGTCGTTTATGTCTATGCCCCAAGCCGCAAGGGTGACGTTGCGCTACGCGCGCTCGCCGGATTTCAAGGCGTATTACAGGTCGATGGCTATGCCGGTTACAACGCGCTGACCGATCAACGCCGCAAGGATGAAGCGCCGCTGGAGCTCGCTTTCTGCTGGACCCACTGGCGGCGCGATTTCTTTGATCTCACCAAGGGCGGCCATGCGCCGATCGCGGTGGAAATGTTGAAGCGGATCGCCGCGCTCTATGAGATTGAAGCCGACATCCGCGGTCGCAGTGCCGATGAACGTCGCGCCGTCCGGCAGGAGAAAAGTGCACCACTCGTCGCCGCGCTTTTTGCTTGGGTGGAAGAACGTCTCACACGATTGCCGAATAGCGGCGATCTGCCAGAAGCGCTGCGCTACGGATTGAAACGCCGCGCCGGCCTGTCGCGCTTTCTCGATGATGGCCGGCTGGAGATGGACACCAACACCGTCGAGCGCGCGATGCGCCCGATTGCCCTTAACCGCAAGAACGCGCTCTTCGCCGGCTCCGACGAAGGCGGCAAAGCCTGGGGCGTGCTCGCGTCGCTGATCGAGACGTGCAAGCTCAACGGCATTGAACCAAACGCCTACCTCACCGATGTCCTGACCAAGATCGTCGAAGGCTGGCCAGCGGCGCGGCTGGATGACCTAATGCCGTGGGCTTATGTGTGACGGAGCCGCCGCTTACAAAAAGCCGTGCAGTGCCTTTTGCGTGTAAGAAAAAAACGGGGGCCCATAGAGCAAAGGCACAGGCCTTGGCGCTGGTTCATGCCGGCGGAGCAATCCCGAGCCGGCTGACGATCGCCAGAATGGCGCAGAAGGCAGCGAGCTCGACGATAAAACCCAAACGCAGCAACAACCAGTCGTTTCGCCGCGCAGCCACGAACTGGTTAAACAGAGCGATCAGCACGAGCCCAGTGACCAACCCGATCTTTGCCGTGAGCAAATGACCATAACCCGTGTGCCATGACGGCCAAAAAGTTCCCGTCACAAAGCGCAAGTTGGTGATGCCGCTGAGGATGACCAGCGTGACGGCAGCATAGCCGACAGTGGAAAAACGCTGAATGAGCTTGCGGCGTTCGCGCGGGCCGGCCAAAGCGCACGCACGCCACAATAGCAAAAGGCCGCCCATCCAGATGCCCCCGGCCCCAAGATGGGTCACATGGCCAATCACATGCGCAATCTGACCGAGGCCAGTGCCGATCGCAGCATGGCCAATACCCGCCAGCGAAACGAGGTGCGCGCCAGCGGCGATGGCGGTGCCCCTGCTCCAGCCAGACCAGCTGGTGCCAAGCCAGGCCATCCCCAACCCGACATGGACGAGCCAGGCGCGTCCAAAGCCGGTTTGGAGCAGCACGGTGCCCATGTCGCCGAAGGAAAGCGTGCGCCAGCCCCCCTCCTCGACGGCGAGCACCACACACAGCAGCCATACGATCGCGGAGCACAGCGCCAAAGCCGCCGCCGCGCGCATGGGAAACGCGGGCGAGGTGCCCGCATAGGCTGGAAAGATACAAGCACCAAAGGCCATCATGGCCGCGCCGAAATGGACGAACCGCGCACCGACCAGAAGGGATTCCAGCATCAGGGCCGCACGGTGAACGGGAATTCACCCACGGTGACGTGGCCATCCACAGAAACAATCCGCCACCTGACATGATACACACCCGGGCCCAGCGCACCCGGAATGGCGATCACAAGCACCTGCTTCGAGGGCGATCTGGCCGTCACGCGGCCCAGCGGAATGGCTTTGCCTTGCGCGTTGAGCAAGGTGACGCGCGACACCGCCGCCTCCACCCCTTCGCTGAATTCGAGGCGAATAGAAGTAGGGGCCACCTGCAGGATTGCCCCAACCCTTGGGTCTGCGCGATCGAGCATAGCGTGCGCGCACGCGGTGGGCGTGAGCGCGAACACCGCGCCCACGATCACCAGCAGGGCGATACGCCGGCTCACTTGCGCCGCCCAAAGATCGGGCGACCGATCGAGCGGGGCAAGAGATCATCGAGGAAGAAGTGGGCCTGCACGGTCCAGCCCACACCATTGCCGCTATCATCATTCACGGGAATGATCGCTTCGGCACCGAACTGCATATGCTTTCCTGTCCACACGAAGCCGGGATTGATGCTCCCCGTCACCGCTTCGCCGCCGGCGCGTCGCACCGGCTTTTCGATGGCCAATTCCACCAAAGGCGTCAGCCGGTTGACCCATGCTGGCCAGTTCCGATCACGAATGTTCGCGTTCAAATAAGGCAAGCTGTATTGGACGGTAAACCCGCCCGTAATCGCGCTTGGGATGGCATCACCAGCGTCATCAAACGCCCTGGCCGGGACGGCGTATCCGATCAACCCCGTGACAGCGAACGGACGCGCCCAATTCGCGCGTTCGGGCAGGTCCCCGAAGCCTTTGCCGAAATAGAGCGTTGGCGTAACGACGCTGGTTTCCTCGGCACCGATTCGCTGCGCGCCAGTGCCGCCCCATTCCACGCTGACGCCGGCGGTGACGATGGCCTCGTGCTCTGCGTTGGTCAAAAATTGCCAATTGAGGGAGGTCTCGATGTTCTCGAAGCCTTTGATCGCTTCGCCATCCTCATTGGCGCGCGTCCAGGCCCCTTCTATTGAAAAGCCCAATCGTTTTGTGATGCGCTTGGAAAACTCGCCGGAAATCTCGATCTCCCCATCGAGACGTGACAGCGTGGGGAGCGAAAGTTCATCCGCCACCGCCGGATCATCGGTGGCAATCGTGGCCGGAAAGAAGCGCGTGCCGGCATAGCCATGCGCGCAAGCGGATGTTGTAATGCATGTGCCGAAAAGCATCGAGGCGGAGAACACCGCATAGCGAATGACCGTCCGGCCATTGGTGGATTGCGAAGTCATGAGAATGCACCTTGTCGCCTGGGCGCAGGAGCGCCTTTGGCCTGAGCACGAGAAAAAGCCGGCGAACCCGGCGATGATCAGGGCAGTTCAGGCGCGCGCGGGCGGGCCGGTCGCCCAGGGCGGCGGCGCGGCAAGCCCACGGCCGGGAAAGGCCAATGGGCGCGCCGGGGCTGCAAGCTTTGTGTGCGCAATCGCGATAAACTGAGTGCGCGCTTCCGGGAAGGGTGCAAGGTCTGCGCTGGCGGCAAACACGCACATCCCATCTGCTGCGGCCGCGTGCCGATTCTGATCGCGCGGATCGCCTTGCGCCGGCGCCTCACCAAGCGGAGAAATGGCACCCGTCTTGCCGTCGAAACTGACCTGGACCGCACCTTGGGCAGAACACAAGGTCATGACCAGCTTGCCGCCGGCCTGCTCGGGAGAGGAAAGCATATAGCCGACGGGCACGATGGCGCGCACCATCATGGCCAGCAAGGCAAACATGGCCAACAGCCGGGAAAGCCGTGGCGGATGCAAACGCAGACTCCTCAACATACGCACTTTTGATACGCTTGCAGCTTGAACGCGCTGCTTCAGCCTGTCGCCAGTTTAGGCGCGTGCGCGCAGGATGGGAAGTGACACATGTCCCGAAATCCCTTTGCGGGGCCGCGCCTCGGGCTCAAGGAAGGCGACGGCGCCATCTGGCTCGTGTCCTTCATGGGCTATGACCTCGGCGATATCGATCTGGAGCAGAAAACCCCACAACCTCTCGACAACCCGCCGCGCCCGCTTGTGTCACCCATGTGACCGGAACAATCTGTCACCCATGTCTTCGGATTATACCTAGATCCCCATGGTGAGCCCGTCGGGATTCGAACCCGAGACCCTCTGATTAAAAGTCAGATGCTCTACCGGCTGAGCTACGGGCTCGCGCATGGCGCGCGGCCACCTGCACCGAGCGGCGCACGCGACCAAACCGTCCCTAAAGCAAAATCCACGCGATGGAAAAGCGAAACTGATCCACCACCACTATGGCTTGCCTATTTTAGGGAAGTTCGCGCCATCCTCTACCTGCGCCGGCGTGCATGCGCAAGCGGCGATCGCGCGCGCGGGTGCCATGCGCCCCTTTCATCGGCCCGCGAAAGGGCTTATCTTGTACCACAATCGCAACAGCTCGTAGGCCCGTGTCGGACTAAAACCCATGTATATAGCAGCAATGGAAGCGCCTGCGCGCAATACTGGCCAAATCAAGGTTTATGGCCCCGAGGCCTTCGAGGGCATGCGCAAGGCCGGGCATCTGGCCGCCGCCTGCCTGGACATGTTGGTGGCGGAAACCAAGGATGGGGTTTCCACGCGCAGGCTTGATGATCTGGCCCGCACGTTCGTGCTGGACCATGGGGCCGTCCCGGCCTGCATATTTTATCGCGGCTACAACCACACCATCTGCACGTCGCTCAACCATGTGGTGTGCCATGGCATTCCTGGTGAACGGCCCCTTCGTGATGGCGACATGGTGAATATCGATGTCACGGTAATCGTCGATGGCTGGCACGGTGACACCAGCCGCATGTATGCGATTGGCGAAGTGCGGCGCAAGGCCCAACGCTTGATGGACGTGACCTATGACGCCATGATGCGCGGCATCGGTGTGATCAAGCCGGGCGTCACCACGGGCGCGATCGGCCACGCCATCCAGGAATTCGCTGAGCAGCAGCGCTGCTCCATCGTGCGCGATTTCTGCGGCCACGGGCTTGGCCGGGTTTTCCACGATGCACCCAATATTTTACACTATGGCAAGCCGGGCGAAGGCGTGCTGCTCAAAGCCGGCATGATGTTCACGGTCGAGCCGATGATCAATCTCGGTGGGTCTGCGGTGAAGGTCCTGAACGATGGCTGGACGGCCGTGACCAAAGACAAGCAATTGTCCGCCCAGTATGAGCACGCGGTGGGCGTCACCGAAACCGGGGTCGAGATCTTCACTCTGTCACCAGGCGGCCTGCACACGCCCCACAGCCTGGCCTCCGCGGCCGCATAATGGCGCGCACGCCGCGCGACAAGCCGCCCGGAGAAGGCGTTTCCGACGTTGCGGGCTTCGTGTTTCGCCCTGATCCCGGCCCGCCATCACCGAGGGCCAAGGCCGCTCCGCGCTCCCAAAAGGCTGCGCCCAGCCAGCCCGCCGTCCCCGCCCAGGATACCAAAGCGCACCAAAGCGCACATCGGGCCCGCCTGCGGACGCGCTTCGAGCAAGGCGGCGCAGCGGCCATGCCCGATTACGAATTGCTGGAATTGCTGCTGTTTCGCATCGTGCCGCGCCAGGATGTCAAGCCCTTGGCCAAGGCGCTGTTGGCGCGCTTTGGCGATCTGGCGGCCGTTTTGGGCGCGGCCCCGGCGCGCATCGCCGAAGTGCCCGGCGCGGGCCCGGCAGTGGCCTTGGAGCTACGGGTGACGCAAGCGGTGCTGGAGCGCGCGGCCCAAAGCCAGGCCAAGCGCCGGCCGATCATCTCCTCCTGGTCGGCTCTGCTCGATTATGTCCGCCTGGCGCTGGCTCATGCCGATACCGAGCAGTTCCGTGTGCTGTTTCTGGATCGCAAAAATCAGCTGATCGCCGATGAGCTGATGGGCAAAGGCAGCGTGGATCACGCGCCGGTTTATCCGCGCGAAATCGTGCGCCGGGCGCTGGAGCTGGCGGCAAGCGCGGTGATCTTGGTGCATAATCACCCGAGTGGGGATCCCAAGCCTTCCGCTGCCGATTTGGCCGTGACGCGTGAAATCGTGGCGGCCGCCAAGCCGCTGGGCATCGACGTGCACGATCATCTGGTGGTCGGCAGCCATGGCGTGGCGAGCTTCAAAAGCCTGGGTTTGCTTTAACCCCAATTGGCCGAGCGATGAACGGCTGTGCGAATTTGTTTTGGTTTCGGAAAGACAAAGGCTAGCCTCCGGCCCAGAAATCGCTGGCCTGGGTCGGGCGTGAGCCCCGCGCAATGGACCAGCCCGCCAAGGGGGAAGCCGCCATGCGTGATGACAGCCAGGATGCGGGGCATATCGCCAGCATGGGCGGCAAGGGCTATCGCGGTTTGGTGCTGGCACTGCTGTTGGCGGTCTATGTGCTCAATTTCGTGGACCGACAGATCGTCGGCATCTTGGTTGAGCCGATCAAAGCCGATCTCAAACTTGATGATGCGCAGATCGGCTTGATCGGCGGCTTTGCTTTCGCTGTTTTGTACACCACGCTGGGCATCCCGCTGGCCTGGGCGGCAGATCGCTTCAACCGGGTCTGGATCATTACTGCGTCTTTGGCGGTTTGGAGCGCCATGACCGCTTTGTGCGGCACGGCGCAGAATTTCACGCAGCTGTTGCTAGCGCGCGTCATGGTGGGCGTCGGGGAGGCGGGCGGCAGCCCCCCCTCGCAATCCATCATCTCCGATTATTTCCCCCCGCATGAGCGACCGCGCGCGCTGGGCATCTGGGCGCTGGGTATTCCGATCGGCTCGGCCACAGGGGTGCTGATCGGTGCCTTTGTGGCAACGTATTATGGCTGGCGGGCCGCCTTTTTGGCGGCAGGCGTGCCCGGCTTTGTTTTGGCGATGGTGCTTATCTTTGTGGTGCGCGAGCCGCCGCGCGGCCGCTTTGATCCGCCGGCGGTGGGCAATCAGCCATCCTTGTGGAAAACGCTCGGGGCACTGGCCAGCCGGCCAACCTTCATCTTGCTGACGTTGGGCGCGGCCTTCGCCTCCTTTGCCGGTTATGCCTTGTTTTTCTGGGGCGCAGCCTATTTCGTGCGGGCCTTTGGGCTTAGCTTGCCATCCATCTCTCTGTTCACGGCGCTGGTCATTGGGATTTCCGCATCCTTGGGCACGTTTTTCGGTGGGGCGCTCGCCGCCAAGCTTGGGGTCAAGGATGCGCGCTATCTGGCGCTGATCCCGGCGTTGGGCCTGCTGCTGGCGGCCCCGCTGCACGCCACCGGTGCCTTGCTGCCGAATGCCTTGATCGCGGGGATCATTATCCTGATCCCGGCCTTTCTGGCGGCCATGTGGTATGGGCCGGTGTTCGGCGCGGTGCAGAATCTGGTTGAGCCGCGCATGCGCGCCACTGCGGTGGCGGTGATGTATTTCGTGATCAACATCATCGGCTTGGGCGGCGGGC
>JAKFWI010000049.1 GCA_021731965.1 Hyphomonadaceae bacterium
TGACCTGGGAAAGCCTGGAGGGGGTGGTCAAGCACAATGGCCCCCTTGTGCAAGCGGGACGGTCCATCGAGGCTTTGCCCGGCGCGATCCGGGACTATGATCAGCGTCACCCGCTGGATTTGGCTGGCTGGTGCGGGCTGGAAGCCCAGGTTGCGGCGTTGGCCGATGACATCGCCTATAACAACCACGACATCGATGATGGGCTGCGCGCGGGGCTGTTCCGCGTTGAGGATTTGCGCGATCTGCCTCTGGTGGGCGAGACCTTCCGCGAGGTCTATGCGGAGTTTCCGGGCGTGGATAGCGATCGCTGCAATGCTGAGGCCATCCGCCGGTTGATTGGCCTGCGCGTGGCCGATCTCATCGCCGAGACGCGCCGGCGCCTCGCCCAGGCAAAGCCAGAGGATGTCGCGGCGGTGCGCGCGGCTGGCGGGCCTTTGGTGGCGTTTTCGGAGGGCATGCTGGCCCAGGAAAAGCTGCTGCGGCGCTTTTTGATGGATCGGATGTATCGCCATTACCGGGTTAACCGCATGATGAGCCAGGCGCGCCGGATATTGCGCGATCTGTTCACGCTTTTCCTTGACGAACCGGATGTGCTGCCCGATCGCTGGCGGGCCATGGCGGGGGCCAGCGGCAGCACGCAAACGGCTGGGGTGGCGTGCGATTACATCGCCGGCATGACCGACCCCTTCGCCATCCAGGAGCACCGGCGCCTGTTCAATCTCGAACGCTGGCTTTGAAGAATGTGGTAAGGTTTTCCCGGTGGAGTGATTCTCCTGCAGCGCTGGTGGAGACAATCGTGCGGCAAGTATATGCGCCAACACTTGAAGGCGTAGGCTATGAGGCGGGCTCAAGCCCTGATATGCGCTCTTTCGTGATCATGGGCGTTACGTTGGCGGCGTTCGCGGGCGTGACCAATCAGGCATTTCAGGCTTTGCCCGCGCCGGTGATCGAGGCCCCCGAAGGGCCGATCAAGGTGCGCGTCGATGCCCCGCAGGAAGAAAGCGCCTTCGCCGCCAGCTTGATCTATCAGCCTTTGCGCGGCGAGGCCCTCAGCGAGGACGTGCATTTGCGCCCGGAGCCAGAGCGCTTGATTTCACCCATCCCCTTCGCTGATTCCGAAGCTGAGAGCGCTGCGCAAGCGGCGCATGAAGCGGCGTTCGCTTTTGCTGATGCTGAGCCCCGCTACCGCGTGCAATTTGGCGCGGTGCTTTCCGAAAGCGCTGCCAAAGCCATGTGGCTAGCCGTGCTCGCGCGCTCCCCCGAGGTGCTGGCCGATGCCCAACTCGAAATCGGGCGCGTGGTGGATAAACAGGGGCGCAATCTCTATACGGTGCAAACCGCCGCTTTGGAGGATAAGCACGAAGCGGCGGATTTGTGCGCGCGGCTGCAGGCCGCGGGCGAATCCTGCCTGGCCACCTTCCGATGAGTGCGGCCTGTGCGCTTGGCATCCGCCAGGCCAGTGTCGATCAAGCGCTCGCGCAATTCTTGCGCGAAGCGGATCCGTGGGCGCTGATTTTATTCAAGGCGGCCTGCGAAACGCCCTCGCAAGTGCGCCGGCTGACCAGTGATATCCGTGACGCGCTGGGGCGCAATGCGGTGATCTGGATTGATCAGGAAGGGGGGCGCGTGGCGCGCCTCACCCAGCCGCATTGGCCGCTTTTTCCGCCAGCGGCCTTTTTTGGGCACATGTATCAGACCGATCGCGCGGCGGCGCTGGAGGCCACGCGCCTCAATTACCGCGCCATCGCCCACGAATTGAAATCCATCGGGGTGGACGGTGATTTCGCGCCCGTGCTCGATCTGCCGGCCGCGGGGGCGGATCCCATCATCGGCGATCGCGCCTTCGCGACCGAGCCCGCCGCGATCGCCGCTTTGGCGCGCGCCGCACTGGAAGGGCTCGCGGATGGCGGCGTAGTGGGCTGCATCAAGCATATTCCGGGGCATGGGCGCGCCGACGCGGATTCTCATCTGGCTTTGCCCATCGTGCGCGCCGCGCGCGCTGAGCTGGAGCTTGATTTCGCCCCTTTCCGCGCCTTGAGCGATGCGCCGGCGGCCATGACCGCGCATGTGGTCTACGAAGCGTTAGACGCCGATCGCTGCGCCACGCTCTCGCCCGCCATTATCCAAGGGCTGATCCGCCAGGATTTCGGCTTTGACGGATTGCTGATGAGCGATGACCTCGATATGCACGCTTTGGCGGTTACGCCGGGGCTTGGCGCTGCTGGCGCGAACGATACCCTGGCTTCGGCCTGGGGCTTGGCGGAGCGGGCGCGGGCCGCGTTCGACGCCGGCTGCGATGTCGTTCTGCAATGCAATGGCAGGCTAGAAGACATGGCGCGCACGGTGGCGGGCTGCCCAGCCTTGAGCGGCAAGGCGCTGGCCCGTGCGCAGGCGGTGGAGGCGATTGCCCAGCGCAGCGATGCTTGGGATCAGGCCGGTGCACTGGCACGCATTGCACGTTTGCTCTCGAATTTTGAGCGCGGCGCGGTATAAGGGTGCCCGGAACGGGGCTTGACCATGCGCATATTCCTGATTGCTCTGGCAGTGATTGTTGGCCTGATCGCGGCGAGCGTGGCCGGGCTGGTGCTGTTTTTCCCAAAAGACAAGGTCCGCACCGAGATAGAGCACGGCGTCGAGATGGCCACCGGGCGTAAGGTCACGATTGGCGGGCCGGTGCGCGTCATGATTTACCCAAATTTGGGGCTGGAAGCGCGCCAAGTGCGCCTCGCCAACGTCCCCGGTGGGGCGGCGAAAAACCTGCTGGAAATCGATGCGGTGGCGGTGGGGGTGGAATTGCTGCCACTGCTAAGCGGGGATGTCCGCGTCAAGCGCCTGGAGCTGATCCGCCCAAAACTGGCGCTTGAGGTCGATGCCAAAGGCGCGCCCAATTGGCTGCTGACCCCGGCCGCGCCGCAGGATCCCGCCAAGGGCCCGGAGGTGAAGGCGCTTAGCCTTGGCGACGTGCGTCTCGTGGATGGTCATGTCAGTTTTTCCAGTCTGGTGGATCAAGCGCTCTATAGCGTGACAAAGATTGACGTCTCGGCGGGGCTGACCAATCTCGATTCGCCTTTGGTCCTGGAGGGCGCATTCACCTATCGCGGGGAGCGCGCGGTGACAGAACTCAGCTTTGCCAAGCCCAGGGCCTTTATGCAGCAAGGGCGCACGCCCGTTCGGCTGACGCTCAGCGAAGGCCCAGGCATTGGCGCGTTGGACGGCGTGCTTGATACGGCCACAGGGCATGTCAGTGGCCCGGTCAAGCTGAAGGGGTCGAGTTTTCGCCGGCTAGCGGCTTGGGCGGGTGCGCCGCTGGGCCCGGGGCCGGGGTTTTTGGCCTACGCGATTGACGGGGATTTGAGCATAGCCGATGGCGCGGTGAGCCTCAGCAAAGCCGACCTGGAGCTAGATGCCATCCGCGGCAAGGGCGATTTGGCGCTGATCTCGAGCGGGGAGCGCCCCAAACTGATGGCACGCTTAGCCTTGACGGCATTGGATCTCAACGCCTACGCCGCAGCGCCTGATGCCAGTCGCGGCGTTGATGTGCAAGGCGGCTGGAGCGCTGCCCCTTTCGATTTCTCCGGCCTCAAGGGCTTTGACGCGGATCTGTCTTTGCGCACCGGGGCGCTCACCTTCCAAAAAATGCATATGGATCGCGCGGTCCTCAATCTGGGGATCGTCGCGGGCGTGCTCGATGCCCAGCTCAAAGAGATGAGCCTGTATGGCGGCAGTGGTAGCGGCCGCTTGATGCTCGATGCCCGCCTTGCGGCACCCAAACTGCGCCAGACGCTGACCGTCACTGGCATCGAGGCCTTGCCGTTTCTAGGGGATGCCATCGGGATGGATCGCTTGGCGGGCAAGGCCAATCTCACTTTGGATGTGGCGGGAGAAGGGCGCAGCCAGGATGCCTTGATGAAAGCCCTGCGCGGCAGCTTTGCCATGCAAATGGTAGACGGCGAGATCAAGGGCTTTAGCCTTGGTGAAATTGCCCGCACGGTGCGCGCAGCTTTGTCGGATGGGGCCTTGGGCCCGGCTGCATCCACCGATTTCGGCTCGTTTACCGCGAACTTCGTGATCAAAGACGGCGTCGCCGCCACCGATGATTTGACGCTTTTGGCGCCGTTTCTGCGGATGTCCGGCAGCGGCTTGATCAATCTGGGGACGCAGACCGTGGACCTGCGCGTAACGCCCAAGGCCGTCGCGGCGATCGAGGGGCAGGGCAGCGCACCGGGTGCCAGCGGCTTGGGATTGCCCTTTGTGGTCAAAGGCCCCTGGGCCAAACTGAGTTTCACCCCCGATCTCGCAGGGGCGGCGCAGGCCTTGGTGCAGCAGCAGGTGCAAGCGGTCCTGCAGGGCGGCCAAGGCGTGGGCGATCTCGTCGGTGGCCTGCTTGGGCGCAAACCCCCGCCCTCCAAGCCGGCGCCGCCGGCTGATCCCAATCGCCCACCCGCCAAGACGCGCTCGACGCTTGATGATTTGCTGGATGCGGTCCGCTCGCCGAAATAGCTAGGCTAACCCGCCTCAAAAGCGCGCCGCCAGGCACCGCCGGTGAGCAGCTCGATAGGCCGAAATGCGGCCTTGTAGGCCATTTTCTCGCTGCCCTCGACCCAATAGCCGATATAGACATAGCCGGCATCGGCCATCAGGGCTTGGCGCACATGATCCAGAATGATGAAGCTGCCCAAAGAGCGGCCGGGAAAATCCGGGTCGAAAAAGCTGTAAACCAAAGAGAGCCCGTCGCGCAGCACGTCGACCAGCGCCGCGGCCAGCAATTGACCCTTGCCGGGGCCGCCAGCGCGCCGGTATTCGACGATATGGGTGTGCACCATGGTATCCTCCACCATGCCAGCGAAATCGTGGAAGGCCATGCCGGCCATGCCGCCGCTGGCGTGGCGCGCCGCCAGATATTTCTGCAGCAGCAGGAAATGCTCCTGGGTGGCGATGGCGGCGCTACGCCCCCGAATGAGATCGCCATTGGCGGCCATCACCCGTCGCCAGCGGCGCGTTTCTTGGAAATCCGCGGCCGGAATACGCGCGGAAACGCAGGCGCCACAGGCTTCGCAGGCCGGCCGGTAGGCGATGTTCTGCGAGCGCCGAAAGCCCGCATGTGTCAGCGCATTGTTGAGGGCGATCGCCTCCGAGCTTTCCAGGCTGGTGAACACTTTCCGCTCTTGCTGGGCCGGCAAATACGGGCAGGGCGCTGGTGCCGTCAGGTAAAACCGCAGAGGACTGGTCAAGAAGTGCTTGGTCACGCCCGCACGCTTTTCGCTGAAGCTTTTCGCATGATCCGGGCGATCAGACTCAGCCGATCAGCCCCTCATGCGTGCGCAATCGTCAGACGCGCAGGCCCCTTCGTCAAGCGAGGGTCAGCAGCCATATTACAATTCGCTGTTAGGCGGCAGCACTGGGGCCTCGCGCAACAGCGTGATGGAAATGCGGCGATTTCCCGGGAGGGTGGGATCGTCGGGAAACAGCGGATCGGCATCCGCTTTGCCCGATACCTGGAAAACCCGATCAGTCGGCAGGCCGCCTTGCTGCAAAATACGGCGCGTGGCGTTGGCGCGCCCTGCCGATAGCTCCCAATTGCTGCCAATTTCCCCGCCTTTGCCATCGGTGTGGCCACTGATGGACAGCCGATTGGGCAATTTCTGGATGGGGCCGGCGATGGCTTTCAGCAAGCGGCGGGCGCGCTCATTCGGCTCGATTTGGCCGGCCGCGAACATGGAGCGGCCCTCTTGGTCGATAATCTGGATGCGCAGGCCTTCAGGCGTGTTCTCGATAAGCACCTGCTTTGACAGCTCCGCGAAATCGGGGAGATTTTGTAACGCTTGGCGAATGCTGACCTCGGCCCGCTCAAAGTCGGCATCTTCGCGCCGGACAGCGCCATCTTGCTGGGTTTCGGCTTCGCCCTGTTGGGCGGCTGCGGCCTCGCTGGCTTCGGCCTGGTCACTGGAGGCGGAGGGAGTGGTGCGCGGCGCGATGCGATCGATCGGCGCGCCAGAACTATGGCGCACGCCCTCTTCGGCCAGAGAGGTGCCGGCCAGCAGGCCGCCGGATCCGCTGGTGGATTGCGAAACACTGGCGGGGGCAAAATAATCGGCGATGCCGCGCTTTTGCTCCGGTGTGGTGGTGTTGATCAGCCACATCAACAGAAAGAAGGCCATCATCGCCGTCACGAAATCGGCGTAGGCCACCTTCCAGGCACCGCCATGATGCCCCCCGCCCACGACCTTTTTGATTTTCTTGATGACGATTGGCGCGTTTTTAGCGGTGGCCATGCGGTCTATTGCCTTCTTTTCGGTGGCGAATATGCATAACGCCGCTTAACAGGCTGTTGCGACGGGCTGTATTGCGAAGGTGGCATGAGCGGATTGGGCAATTCTCCTCTGGAATACCGCCAGGCTTTGGGGTGCTTTGCCACGGGCGTCATCGTGGTGGCGGCCCATGGCGCGCAGGGCCCTGTGGGCCTCACCATCAATTCCTTCACCTCCGTCTCGCTCGAGCCGCGCCTGGTGCTGTGGTGCCTCGACAAGGGCTCGGAGCGGGGCAAGCTGTTTTTGGAAGCCGATCGCTTTGGGCTGAACATGTTGACGCAAGATCAGCAGGCTTTGGCTGCGCGCTTTGCCGAGCCGGGAATGGGTGCCTGGCCGATCGAGGCGGTGCGCACGCCTGGCGCATTCAGCCTGGGGTTGGCAGAGGCATTGGCGTTTTTGGATTGCCGCGTTGTGCAGCGCATCGAGCTGGGAGATCATTTTGTGCTCATCGGGCAGGTTGAGGCGTTCAGCGCCCGCGCGGGCAATGCCTTGACCTATTTTCAGGGGCGCTATGGCTGCGCGCGCGCGCCATGAGCCGGCTGGGATTTGTCGGCCTGGGGGCCATGGGTTGGCCGATGGCGGGCCATCTGGCGAAAAACAAGCACGAGGTTTGGGTCTATAACCGCTCCCCCGCAAAGGCGCAGCGCTGGGCCGCGGAGCATGCGGGCCATGCCTGCGCCTCGATGGCGGAAATGGCCACAGCGGTGGAGGCCGTGATCAGCTGCGTGGGCGCGGATGACGATGTGGCGCAGGTGTTTGCCGCGGCCCAGCCTCATCTCAAGCCTGGCGCGATCTGGGTGGATCACACCACCACCTCAGCCACCCTGGCGCGGCATTTGGCGCAAACGATGGAGAGCCTGAGCGGTGCCTTCCTCGACGCGCCGGTTTCGGGCGGGCAAGCCGGCGCGCAGGCGGGGTGCCTGACCATTATGGCGGGTGGGGACGGTGCCGCATTGGCGAATGCTCAGCCTTGGCTAGAAGTCTATAGTGCTGGCGTCGTCCATATGGGCCCGAGCGGCAGCGGCCAATTGGCAAAAATGGTCAATCAGATTTGCATCGCGGGTGCGGTGCAAGGCGTGGCCGAGGGATTAGCCTTCGCTGAGCGCGCGGGCCTTGATTGCGAGGCGGTGTTCGCGGCAATTTCCAAGGGCGCGGCGCAGTCCTGGCAGATGGATAATCGCTGGGCCAGCATGCGCGCGGGGCGCTTTGATTTCGGGTTTGCCGTGGATTGGATGCGCAAGGATCTTGGCTTGATGCTGGACGAAGCGCGCCGCAACGGCGCGTCCGTGCCGCTCAGCGCCTTGATCGATCAGTTTTATGCCGACGTGCAAAAGCTGGGTGGGAGCAAATGGGATACCTCCAGCCTGATTCAGCGCCTGCGCGATCCGGCGCCTTGAGTGGCGTTTTGGCTACCAGCGCTCACTGAACGGGCGCACGTCGGCCTCGAAGGTCCAGGCATTGCGGGCTTGCTTATGTAGGCTCCAGAACAGATCGGCGATGGAATCGGGGCTCAGCGCGCCGTCCTCGCCCAGGCCCTCGAGCCAAGTCGGATCGGTGCGCGGGCCATCGATCAAGCCATCCACCACCACATGGGCCACGTGTATGCCCTGCGGGCCAAACTCACGCGCGGCACTTAAGGCTGTGGCCCGCAAAGCGTGCTTGGCGGCGGCAAAGGCCGAAAACCCCGCCGAGCCTTTTATCGATGCCGTCGCGCCGGTGATCAAAATGGTCCCGCGCTTGCGTGGCACCATGAGCCGCAACGCCGCTTGGATGGAGGCGTAACCGGACACGGCCACGCGTTCCAGCATTTCGCGAAACTCGTGAACAGGCTGCTCAAGGATGGGATTGCGCGCCAGCGCCGCCACGTTGAACACCATGAGCTCCAGCGGCCCGCTGCGCTGCTCCAGCTGGGCCAAAGCCGCTTCAACCTGCGCCGATTGCGTGGCATCCAACGCCTCAGCGGCGGCAGAGCCACCCGAGGCGGAGATCGCCGCCACCACTTTGGCCAAAGAGGCCGGCTCGCGCTTATAGCCAACGGTGTGCAGCCCCTCGGCGGCGCAGCGGCGCATGAGTGATGCGCCGAGGCCACCACCTGCTCCGATGATTGCTGCCGTTTGCGTCATGCGCCATTTCCTTTCGTGTTGGGAGGTGTGCTGGCCTGCGACGGCGCAGATGCCAAGAGCAATAATTGCGACATAGCCAGCGCGATGCTCAATTGCTTGAACAGTTTTCCGAAACTGCGCAGGGTTTTGGGGCGATACTTGTGGCCAAGTAGCAAAGCGCGCGCGGTGGTTGCCGGGTGGAGGAAGCGGGCGGCCTCAACGGGGCCCAGTTGTTTGGATTTATTCGGCAACTGCCGCGTTCTCACCCCTGAAGAAGCCGCCGAGAAGGGCAAAGTGGGATCCAAAAGATCGGCACGCAAAGCGGCACCAAGCGGCGTGCCTTCGGTTACGTCCATTTTCAGCCCGGCGCGCTGCGCCCCTTCCACGACCCAAGCGAGCGTAAAGTCCGCCAGGTAGGCATTTTTGCCGCCACCACCGATATCGCCATGCGTTCCGGGGAACCAGCGCTGTTGGTAGGGCAAATCAGCATAATCCACCCCACTTTGAAAAGTTGGGCGATTGAGTTCGCCCAGATTGGTCCATAGCGTCGGAGGGAAAGCAAAACGCCGCTCATCGACGGCCACCGCGTGGCGCGCCGATTTCACGTGGGGGCCGAGGGCGAGATCGTGGAACTCGAATGCTTTGTTGAAGATGTCGGTCAGCGGCCCGAGCCCGGAGGGCAAGCCGCGCTGCCCCACCGTATCGAACAAGCCAATATACGCGATGGGGATGGGTGGGGGCGTTTCGTCAGCCCCCATGCCTTCGGGCCGCTTGTTGGTTTCGGCGCGAAAATGCAGCAATTCCGGGTCTTCGGAACTTTCAAAGCGCTTGCGGTAAAGTTCGAATGCCTCGGGCGCGCGGTGCACATAGCGCCGGCGGACAATGCCGCATCGCCGGATCAAGCCGGCCAGGCTGCGCGCGGAAAACGCCCCGCGGCTATAGCCGAACAGATAAAGCCGATCGCCCCACTGATAATTCAGGCAAATCCGCACATAGGTGTTGAGGATATCCTCCTCCAGCCCCTTGCCGAACAGCCCACCCGCCAGCGCGCCTTTGGCCTGGGCGGTCAAGTCGGAACTCGCGCCCACGCCTTGGGCGTAGACCACGATCTGCTTGCCACCGCCTTCATCTTCGTGATCGACGCTGCGCGCGATCTTGGCGATATTGGTTGGATAATCCGTGCGCAGGCGCTGCCACGTGCCATCCATGCACACGGCGATGCGTTTGCCTTTGAATTCTTGCTCTGCTGCGGTCATCGTGGGCGTCCCCCTTCACCCTGGGTGAGGGAGGCATAATAGCCAATTCACGTTGGCGAAGCGATGGAATATCTATCTTCTGGTGAAAGTGTGAGGCGGCGATGTCGGCGATGGATGGCTTGGAAGAAACCAGCGCGCGGGCGAAACTGGTTTATCCATTGGGAGAGGCACCGCTTGGCGGGGTCACGATCCAGGCGGCCCCTGGGGTTTTGTGGCTACGCATGCCGCTGCCCTTCGCGCTGAAATGGATCAATCTTTATCTGCTGGAAGATGGCGATGGCTGGGCTCTGGTCGATACCGGCGTGGCCACCGAGGAAACGCGCGTTCTGTGGCGGGCGCTGTTTGAGGGGGCACTAAGCGGGCGCCCGATCACGCGCGTGATTTGCACGCATATGCACCCCGATCATATCGGCCTGGCGGGCTGGATCACGCGCAAATTTGCTTGCCGGTTGTGGATCAGCCGCCTGGAATACGTCACCTGCCGCATGCTGGTCGCGGATACTGGGCGCGAAGCCCCGCAAGACGGCGTGGATTTTTACCGCGCTGCCGGTTGGGATGACGACACCCTCGACAGCTACCGCGTGCGCTTTGGCGGCTTTGGCAAAGCGGTTTCGCGCTTGCCGGATAGCTATCGCCGCATCGGTGATGGGGAGATCATCTCGATTGGCGGGGAGGATTGGCGCATCATCACCGGTTGCGGCCACAGCCCCGAGCATGCCTGCTTGCTGCGCCTTTCCGATGGCGTGTTCATTTCGGGGGATCAGGTATTGCCGCGTATCTCCTCCAATGTCTCGGTATTCCCGACCGAGCCTGACGGCGATCCGCTCTCTGACTGGATTGCCTCGTGCCGCAAATTGTTGATCGAGGTACCGGAATCCTCTTTGACCCTGCCCGCCCATAATGAGCCATTTTTGGGCGTGCACCACCGCCTGCACGGCTTGATCGATAGCCATGAACGTAGCCTCGATCGCCTGGAAAAACGCCTGCGGGAGCAGCCGCGCCGGGCGATCGATTGCTTTGGGGCGTTGTTTGCCCGGCCCATCGGGGCGGATCTGATTGGCATGGCCAGCGGCGAGGCCTTGGCGCACCTCAATTGCTTGATTGGGCAAAGCCGCGCGGTGAAAACCGTAAGCGGGGACGGTGTCGCGTTCTATTCCTCCCCCTGAATGTGCGGGGGCCGGTGACGGCCCCTCACACTCCAGCCAAATTGTATCAGCTCGTCGAGGGGAGCTGCCGCGGTGCTGCGCGCGCCAAATGGAACGCCAATAATTCTGGCCGGCCGCTTTCTTGGACGGCGGCAGCGATCGTTTGCTCCATGCAGCGCGAGACGGCACGGCGCTCCGCGCCGCTGCTGGCGCACATTTTTTCGGCGGCGCGGCTGAGTTTGTCATAGAGCGCGCTGACCTGCGCCGGATTGTTCCAATCCATGGCGCGCGCGCTGATTTTTTGATCCGAAGCGGCGGCGGGGCCACCCAGTCCGGCACAAACGACAAGGATCGCGGCAAACGCCGCACCTCCAATTTTCATAATGATCTCCATTAATAGTTTGTTTTGGATGCTGTCTTAATTGCGTCACCGGATTGTCACGCAGCCGTCATGTGATTTGTCATTATTTTGTCATGTTAGCAAGCGAATTCGAAAGCCCGTTCAAACTGGATCAGATGGATTGGATTTTCGACGCTGTAAGCTATTGAAATGGCGCATGAGTAGCGGATCGGCGGCGCAGAACGCGATGCCGATGGCGGCTATCGTGCACAAGGCGGGCTAAGCGGGCAGGCCGACCATGGCGGCGCTTTCGTCCCACAACGCGGCGCAGGCCTTGGCGTCTTGCGCCAAGATGGCGGGCGGTTTTTCCTGGAGCTGGTTGGCGCGGACCGCGAAATACGCGCCCCGGGCATGCGCGTAGGCGGGTGATACGGCCAAAGCCGCCAGCAATCGGCCCGAAACCTTGGGCGTCGACACGCGCCCACCAAAAACGCGCAAGGCTGGCAGGACGGCCTTGAACGCAAAGGAAATGACGCCGGGATATGCCCGCGCCAGGCCCGTGCCGGGGGTGAAGCCTGGGTCGAAGGCGGCGATGGTCAAATCGGGGCGCGTGGCCTTGAGGCGCGCCGCCAGCTCTCTTGCGGTCATGACATTGGCCAGCTTGGAGCTGGCATAAGCGCGCCGCCCGCGCGTGCCCGGATCGCGATCCAGGGCGCCATCATGCTCAGGGAAAGCCAGTAGGCGCGCATCAGCATGCAAAGGCGGAGGAATACCGGTCTTTTCCGCCGCGTCATGGGTGCCGCTGGAGGTTAGCAACACCCGCCCGCCACTCACCAAGTAAGGCGTGGCGAGGCGCGCCAGCAGATAATGCGCCAAATGGTTGGTGGCGAAGGTCAGGTCAAAGCCATCGATCGAGCGGGCGGGCTGCACCAATTGCACCCCGGCATTGAGCACCAAAGCGTCCACGGGCGCGAAGGCGGCAATAGCCTCAGCGAAAGCGCGGGTGGAGGCCAGGCTGGCGAGATCCAAGGCCTCAATGTGCGCGCCGCGGCCCTTCCAGAGCGCGGCTGCTGTGCGATTGCGCGCACCGATCATTAGGCTATGGCCGGCGGTGAGCAGCGCATCACAGGCCACCGCGCCGATGCCGCTTGTCCCGCCCGTAATGACAATCCGCATGTCTGCCTCCGCTGCTGTCCATAGGCGAAAATGCTGGTTTAGAGCAGGCGCAGCGCGGCCAGCAAGTGTGCCATATCCTGAGGCCAGGGCGCGGAAAAACGCAATGCTTCGTTGGTTATCGGATGACGAAAGCCGAGCACCCCGGCGTGCAAGGCTTGGCGCGGAAAGCTGGCGGCGGCGCTCACCGCGGCATCGACCGCCTCGCCGCTGCCTGCCGCTTTGAGCCCGCGATCCTTGCCGTAAAGCGGATCGCCAATCAAAGGCGCGCCTAGATGCGCCAAATGCGCGCGGATTTGATGCGTGCGGCCAGTCTCCAGCCGGCATTCCATCAGCGCCGCCGCCGCTTTACCCGCCGCACTGCCGCGCAACTGGCCAAAGCGCTCAATGGTCCAATAGCGGGTGTGGGCATAGCGGCCCGCGCTGGCCTGCGCATCGCGCAGCACCTTTTGCTTGCGGCGATCCTCCTCGGAGCGCAGCAGGCGGCTTTCGATCTCCCCCTCGCGCTCCAGCGTCGCGCCGCGGGTCACGGCGTAATAGACCCTATCCAGATCGTGGGCGGCAAACAGCTTGGCGAGGCCGGCATGGGCTGCGTCCGTTTTGGCCACGACCATCAGGCCGGTGGTGTCCTTGTCGATGCGGTGGACGATACCCGGGCGCGCCACCCCGCCAATTCCCGAAAGGCTGGCCCCGCAATGGTGCAGCAGCGCGTGCACCAAGGTGCCGGTAAGCGAGCCCGCCGCCGGGTGCGCCGCCATTCCGGCGGGCTTGTTGACAACGATCAGGTGCTGATCCTCGAAGGCGATATCGAGGGCGATGTCCTCGGGTGGAGAGCGATGGCAGCCTGACGCCCCTCAAGCCGTGAGTG
>JAKFWI010000141.1 GCA_021731965.1 Hyphomonadaceae bacterium
AGGCCGATATCGATTCCATGATCCACAAGACCTGCATGGATGAAGGCGGCAAGCCAGAAGAATGCACCTGCGGCCTCAAGATCGCTCGGGAAGGCCTAACAGAGCGGCAATTTGGCATGTTTCCGATCCTGTGGCCGATCGTCCACGCCAAAGGCGATACCCTGACCAAAATCGGCGCTGGGATCACAGCGCTACAGGCCGCTGGCTATAATGCCGGAGACGGGCTCAGCTTGATGGCCATTCTGCAGGCCAATGCCAGCCGCGTCGAGAAAGAATGCCGCGCGCCGCAGCCGCCCAAGCCCTGAAGCCACTCAGTGAGGGCGCAGGATTAAGAAGGCAGCGGCCAGCAACAGGCCGCCCACACAAACGGAAAAGATGCGCCGGGCCAATGGGCGGCTCATGGCCTGGGCCAGTGCCCCGCCGGCCAGCGCATAGGTGGACATGCTCAGCACATCCATGGCGATGGCCACGGCCGCGAACACACCAAGTTGCGGGGCCAAGGGCTGCGTCGGCTCCAAGAAAGGCGGCAGGATCGCGGTGAAGAACAGCACGGCCTTGGGATTGGCGATCTGCACGGCAAAGCCATCGCGGAAGGCGGATTTGGCAGCCCGCGCTTTGCCCAGATCGATCGCCGCCTCGCCAGAATAGGCCTTCCACAGAGCCTTGAGGCCCAGCCAGGCGACATAAAGCCCGCCGGCGATGGCGATCAAATGGAATTGGGCGGGGAAGGCCGCCACCAGAGCGGCCAGGCCCAAGGCCGCGGCGGCGAACCAAGTCAAGGTCGCGACATTCATCCCCGCCACCCCGATCAAGGCCGCGCGCGGGCCGCGCTGCATGCCTGTGGCGATGGCAAACACATTGGCAGGGCCAGGCGTGGCGGCAAGGCCGGCCATCACGCCCAAAAAGGCGATGAATTTTGTGGATTCAACGGGAAACATGGCAGGGGATTCCAGCGAAGGGATGCGATCAAAGCAGAGGAATTGACGGGCAGGCGCGCGGCCCCGTCACTGTCGCTCTTTGCAGGAGATCACTCGGCCATGCATGGCCCTGCCTTAGCATGGCCAAAGCCCGCGTCAAAGCCGCTTACCGATCACCACCGGGCAGCACCATCATTTCTTTCGCGGATCAGGCCTATTCACTGGCGACGAAGGCGGGCAATTGATCGCCAAAGCCCTCGACGGGCGCGTCATGATCATGATCCGCGCCCGGCTCGCGCGCCTCTCCAGAGCGAAAGCGCCGCCGGCTGCGCCGCCTCCGGAAGGCGGGATCACTACCTTCGCGGTCAGCGCCTTGCTCAAAATTGCCATCCACCGGCGCGCCACTAATCCCATCCTCGCTGCGCGCCTCACGCGGGCGCTCAAAGCGCGGCTCGCGCGGCTCACGGTTTTGGGGCTCACGGTTTTCGCGCGGCTCACGGGGCGGCCGCTGCTCGGCACGCGGCTCACGCTCCTGGCGGGGCTCGCGGGCACGGCCGTCACGCTCGCGGGCGTAGTTTTCGCGCGGCGCTTGCGGCTCACGGGCCTGTTCGCGCGGGGCATCATAGCCATCGGCTTCGTATTCGCCTTCGTCCGCATCCCCTTCATCGAAATCCCCTGGATAGCGATGCTCGAGATCCGGGCGGGGCTGCAAAGGCTGTGTGGCTCGCAAAATGCGGTAATAATGCTCGGCGTGCTGCAGATAATTTTCCGCCACCACCCTATCCCCAGCCGAAGAGGCATCGCGCGCCAGCTGCAGATACCGCTCATAGACATGGGTCGCCGAGCCGCGCACTTTCACATCCGGCCCCGCACTGTCAAACGAGCGGTTGGGAGAATTATGGTGGCCCGGTTTGCGGCCACGCCCACGCTGACGCTTCATATTTTCCTACATTGGCTAGAGCCGATCGCGCGTGGCTTTGCCATCCAAAAACCGGTGGCCTGCCTAGCGATTTGGGCTGCATGGGGCTTATTTGCGCAACAGCGCGCACCGGAGGCCCCAGAACCGAAAACTTCGAAACAAGACGATCAGCGAAGCAGCCCAGCGAGATCGACTGATATCTTTCCAAACACGCTAACGATTCGCCGCGCGGATTCCAAGGGGTTTTGCGCAGCGCGGCTTATTTCTTGGCGATAACCACCCGCGCCTGGGCCCCAAGATCCCTGCGCACCTCGCTGATTTCCAGCCCCGCCTCGACCAGCAGCACTTGCACCGCTTGGGCCTGGCCGGCCCCTACCTCCAGCAGCACCAGCCCGTCATCGGCCAAACGCTGCGCCAAAAGCGGGGCGATGGCGCGGTAAGCCTCCAGCCCATCATCGCCGCCATCGAGCGCCAATCGGGGTTCAAAACGCGCCACTTCCGGCTCCAGCCCGTCGATTTCGCCCGAAGCAATATAGGGCGGATTGGCCAATATCCGCCGAAACGGCCGAATGGGCGCATCGCGCCAATCGCCCTGCAGCCATTGGCAGCGTTGGGCCAGCCCCAAGGCCTCGGCATTGGCCGCCGCGATGCGCAGCGCCGCCGCGCTGCAATCGAGGCCGATTCCGGTCAATCCCGGCCGCTCATGCAGAAGAGTCAGCACGATGGCCCCCGAACCGGTGCCCAGATCCAGCACTTCACCCAAAGCATCCTTGGGCAGGCCTTCCAGCGCCGCCTGGATCAGGAATTCCGTTTCCGGGCGCGGCGTCAGCACATCGGGGCCGACGGAAAACTCCAGCGTCCAGAAGGGCTTGATGCCGAGAATATGGCTGATTGGCTCACGCGCTTCGCGGCGCTGCAACAGGGCTTCCAGCGCGGTTTGCTGCGCCTCGCTCAATTCGCGATACGGATCGGTCAACATCACCTCGCGCGTCACGCTGGCGGCCTGGCCCAGGAGCATGCGCGCATCCAAAACCGGGCTGTCGATACCGGCGGCGATCAGCCGATCGCGCGCGGCGCGCCAGGCCAAAAGCAGGGTCAACGCCATGCGCCCCTCCTCGTAAATGACAGAAAACTCATGCCTATCGCCCGCCTACAGGCCGCCTTGGGCCGCAGCCCCGATCAAACGCAATTGGCGCTCCAACAAAGGGGCATTGCCATCGGGGCGGCTTTCGCCCGCGCCGCGCTGCAAAGCCTTCAGATAATTGGGCACCAAGGCCACATAGGCCAAGGCAGGAAACAGGCAGGCCGGCAGGCCGACAGCCAGCGCGCGCGCATCCTTGTGCAGGCTGGCCGCGCGCTCCTTGAAGGCCGCGGTCGCCGAGACGAAAGCATGGCCGGGCTTGGGGGCGAACAATTCCTCGCGCGAGAGCTGCACCCGCTCCATCAATTTGCGTGGGAAGATGGTGCGCCGCCGTGCCGTCCAATGGGGCAAGGCGCGCACCAGGCCGATCAGGCCCCAAGCACGCGCGGCGGCCGTCACGGCCTGATCCTGGGCCGCGAGCCAGGGCCCGCCTGGCCACAGAGCGAACGCAGAAAGGCGCAACAAAGCACCGGCCGTGCCATCGAGATAGGCCTCGACATCGGCCCAGGTTTCGAAGGGTTCCGGCTCGTAATCCAACAGCCGCGTCTCCAGCAAGCTGGTGAATTCCCGCAAAGGCAAGCGCCCAGTGTGCAGGATGTCGCGCAATGCCAGCGCCGCTGGATGGCCATCGGGTGCCCCCCCGGCCAGCATGGCCTCGATCTGATCGCGCCACCAGTGCAAGCGGATGGCGGCCAGGGTACGATCAGAAACATTTTCCGGGATTTTGGCGATTTCGTAGGCGAAGGCATACAGCGCAATGAGGCTGGCGCGATCCGCTGGTGGGGCCAGCCGCGAGGCCAGCCAGCGATCCTCATCCACGCGCCGCACCAGCCGATCGAGCGTTTCTTCCTTGGTTTGTCCCTGGCCGGCCTTGCTGGCACCCGGCACGCCAAAAATACTGCTGCTCCAGCGCGCCATGTTCAGCAGGGCACCGGGCTCGCTCAAACTGGCTTTGGCTGGCGGCCCCTTGCTCAAACTGCGCCCGCCTCGGCGGGGGCCTCGCTGGGGAGAGCGCCCCGGTTCACGCCCCACAACAAAATCACCGGTGAAGCGACATAAACCGAGGAATAGGTGCCGATAATGACTCCAAACAGGATGGCGAAGGTAAAGCCAAACAAGGCCTCCCCGCCAAACCAGAGCATGCCGCCAAGGGCCAGCAGCGTGGTGCAGCCCGTCATGATGGTGCGCGACAGGGTTTCGTTGACGGAAAGATCGATGATGTCCCGCAATGGCATCTTCTTGAACTTGCGAATATTCTCCCGCAGCCGATCAAATATGACCACGGTATCGTTCATCGAATAGCCAATAATCGTCAAAAGCGCGGCGATCACGGTTAATGTGAACTCGATGCGCAGCACGGAAAACAGGCCCATGGTGAGGATCACGTCATGCAGCAAGGCAATGACGGCCCCCAGGCCAAACTGCCACTCGAAGCGAAACCAGATATAGATCATCATCAAGCCGATGGCGGCCGCCAAGGCCAACACCCCGCCCAACAGCAATTCGCCGGAAACCTTGGGGCCCACCACTTCGGTGCGCTGAAAGCTCACATCGGGCACGAGGCCGCGAATGGCCTCACGCACGTCATCCACCACCGCGCCAGGATCGGAGCTGGCCGGGGCCTCAAAGCGGATCTGCGCGTTGTACGCATCGTCAAAGCCCTGCACTTCGACATCGCCCAGCTTGAGCTGCGACACCAGATTGCGGATGGAAGCCAAATCCAAGGGCGCGGCGCTGCGCATTTCAATGAGCGTGCCGCCCTTGAAATCGATGCCCAGATTAAAGCCGATGCCCTTGCCAGCGGCCATCGGCCCAAGAATGGCGAACAAAGACGCCGCCACCGCAATGATGGAGAAAGTCGCGGCCAATATGGCGAAATTGACAAAGCGCAGATTGGTCTTTGCCGGTAGATATTTGATCAATGGCCAGGCCATGGCTTTCGCCTCCTAAATCGGCAATTTCTTGGGCCGCGCGGTGCGATACCAATTGGCAAGCAAAACCTGCGTCACCAAAACTGCAGTGAACACCGAAGTGAAGACGCCCAAGGATAGGGTCCAGGCAAAGCCACGCACCGGGCCAACACCGAAAATGAAGAGAATGACCGCCGCCCCCAATGTGGTGATATTGGCATCCAGAATGGTGACAATGGCCCGGCCAAAGCCGCCATCGATGGCAAGCGCCACGCCGCGCCCGTTATCGCGCTCTTCGCGCATGCGCTCAAAAATCAGCACATTGGCATCAACGGCCATGGCAATGGTCAAGATCAGGCCGGCAATACCGGGAAGCGTCAGCGTGGCCCCGATCATCGACATGGCGGCGATGACCATCGCGCCATTGAGCACCAACCCAAGGCAAGCGACGACACCAAAGCCCCCATAGGCCAGCACCATGAAGATCAGCACGGCAACGCCCGCGATCATGCCGGCCTTGGCCCCGGAATCGATGGCATCCTGGCCAAGGCCTGCCCCCACGGTGCGCTGTTCGATGACCTTCAACGGCGCGGGCAGCGCCCCGGCCCGCAGCAAGGCGGCCAATTCTTCCGCGCCCTCGACATCGAAACTGCCGCTGATCTGGCCGCTGCCGCCCAAAATCGGCTCATTGATGTTGGGCGCGGTAATCACGCTGCCATCCAGCACGATGGCAAAGCGCTTGCGCACATTTTGGGCCGTGATCCGGCCAAATTCCCGCGCGCCGCGCTGGTTGAATTGGAAGGCCACCGCCGGCTCGCCGGTGCGCTGATCGAACGAGGCGTTGGCGCGGGTGAGATCATCGCCTGAAAGCAAGGCACGGGCCTTGACGACCACAAACGGCTCATCGGGGCGGCCCGGCTGCGGCAAGGAGAGAGAGCCCGGCGGGGCGCGCCCGCTGGCCGCCTCTTGTGGGCTGACGCTGTTATCCAGCAAATGGAAAGTCAGCTTGGCGGTTTTGCCGATGCGCCGCTTCAGCACCTCGGGATCGTTTTCCCCAGGGGCCTGGACAACGATGCGATCCGCGCCCTGGCGCACGATCGTCACTTCGGAGGTGCCCAATTCATCGATGCGCCGACGCACCACTTCGATGGATTGCTGCACCGCCTGGCGCAGCAAGGCCGCACGCGCATCCTTGGAGAGCTTGAGTTCGATCAAGCCATCGGGGGTGGAGGTCACGGCCAGCCCGGATTTTCCGCTGGGCAACGGGATGGGCGAATCCAGTTTTGCGGCCACATCCAGGGCGCGTTGCAATTGCGCGGCATCCACCAGGCTCAGCCGCGCCGCCTCTTCGGCCACGCCCCGGCCCGTATAGGCGATGCGCGGCTTGGCCTTGCTGAGTTCGCGGGCCAATTCCTCCGAGACCTGCTCCATCCGCTCTTTGACCAGCGCGCCGGCTTCAACCTCCAGCATCAAATGCGAGCCGCCCCGCAGATCAAGGCCGAGATTGACGCCCTTGCTGGGCAGAAACGCCGGCCAATTCGCCTTGACCGAAGCCGGCAAGACATTGGGCAATGCAAAGAGGATGGACCAAACGATCGCGGCAAACACCGCGATGACCCGCCAGCGCGGCACATGCAACATGCTCAGGCTTCCGTTTTGGAGGGCTTGGTATCGTTGGCGGGCACCGGTTCACCCTTATTGCGCACCTCAGCAATGCTGGAGCGCACCACCCGTGCCTCCACATTGGGGCCCAGTTCAATCCGCAATTCATCATCGGCCACCGCCCGCACTTTGCCGATCAGGCCGCCGGTGGTGACGATCACATCACCCTTTTTCACCCCGCCAATCATCGCCTGATGTGCCTTGAGGCGTTGCTGCTGAGGCCGGATCAGCAAAAAGTAAAACACCACCAAAATCAACGCGAAGGGCGCGAGATTGACCAAGATCGCCGTGGTGGGGTCTCCGCCCGCAGCGCCGGGGGCTTGGGCGAAAGCGTCCGTGATCAGCATGCAAATCCTCAATCGTTGAGCTGGTGCCGACGCAAACGCGCACAGCGGATTGGGCGCGGACTATACTGACGCTGCCCGGCATTGCAACGCATGGCGCAGCCATGAGCATGTCCGATCGATGGGACGGACGTCGATATCAACACCACACGCGATCTCGATTTTACAGCCTCAGCCCGCACTAGAGCGGAACCGGATTTGACCTATCTCAGGTCAAATCGGGTGAATCCGCTCTACACCAAGTGATTAGACCCGTTCTCGGCCGAAAACCGCGTCACACTTTTCGGGAACGGGTCTAGAGCGGAACCGGATTTGACCTATCTCAGGTCAAATCGGGTGAATCCGCTCTACACTAAGTGATTAGACCCGTTCTCGGCCGAAAACCGCGTCACACTTTTCGGGAACGGGTCTAGAGCGGATCCCGATTTGACTGGATCAGGTCAAATCGGGTGAATCCGCTCTACACCAAGTGATTAGACCCGTTCTCGGCCGAAAACCGCGTCACACTTTTCGGGAACGGGTCTAGAGCGGATCCCGATTTGACTGGATCAGGTCAAATCGGGTGAATCCGCTCTACACTAAGTGATTAGACCCGTTCTCGGCCGAAAACCGCGTCACACTTTTCGGGAACGGGTCTAGCGGTTTGCGTTAGGCGGGGGCCGATCTCATTCCGGGCAGCCGGACTGCAGCGCCGCAAAGCGGCAGATCTGGTGCTCACTGCGCGCCATCGCCGCGCTTTGGCGGTGAAAACGCACAAGCCGCTGGACACCCTCACACTCCATCGGCGCAACCAGCACGCCATCCTCGGCCAATTGCCCAAGAAACGGCGTGGGATCCACCACCAAAGCATTCACGATAATGCGGTCATAGGCCGCCTCCCGCGGCCAGCCTTCCAGGCCATCGGCGCAATGCACCACGGCCTGCATCCGGCGCAAACGCCCCAGCCGCTCCCGGGCATCCATGGCCAGGCCGCGCAGGCGCTCGAGGCCGACTACGCGCCGCGCCAGCAAAGTCAGCACCGCGGTCTGGTAGCCAGAGCCCACGCCGATTTCCAACACCGTTGCGCCGGGTTCAACCTGAAGCAGGCTTAGCATCTGGCCGATCAGGCTGGGCTTGGTGGAGAATTGCCCCAAGGGCAGCGGCAAGGCCGCATCATCCCAGGCCATATCCTGGCAATCGGCAGGCGCGAATGCGTCACGCGGGGTGCGCTCCATGGCCGCCAACACCCGCGCATCCGTCGCCCCCGCCTGACGAAGCATCAGCACCAGGCGCATGATGCGCTCGCTGGCTTCGCTCAAATCGTTCATGGGCCAAGCGGGCCAAAACGCGGCGGCGCACCGCCCAAAAGCCCGGACATGGCCCGGCGCGTCGGCGCATGCGTGAGGCCAGTATGCAAAGGCGTCACCGAAATGCGCCCTTCATAAATGGCGCGCAAATCCGTGCCTTCGGGTGGATCGGACAAGGTGCCCTTGAAGCCAATCCAGTAATAATCCTGGCCGCGCAAATCGGTGCGCATTTCGGCGAAGGCAATATGGTGATCGCGCAGCCCCTGCTCTGTCACTTCGACGGCGCGCACATCCGCTGGATCGCGATCGGGGAAATTGACGTTCATCACGACATCGGCCGGCCAGCCGATTTCCAAAAGGCGCTGCAAAATGCCGGGGCCGAAGGCCTCAGCGGTTCCCCAGGCGATCGAACCGGCAGCGCGAAAGCCCTTGGCCTGGCTGAAGGCCAAACTGGCAATGCCCAATTGCATGCCCTGCAGGGCTCCGGCGATGGTGCCGGAATAGGTGACATCCTCAGCAAGGTTTTGGCCGCGATTGACGCCCGAAAGCACCAGATCCGGCGCGGGGCCGGGGATCAGATTCTGCACGCCGATCAGCACGCAATCGGTGGGCGTGCCGCTCAAGGCAAAGCGCTTTGGCCCGTCTTTGCGCACCCTTATGGGCGCGGAAAGGGTCAAAGAGCGCGAAGCGCCCGATTGCTCACTCTCAGGGGCGATGACCCAAACATCCTCGCTGAAATGGGCGGCGATCCGCTCCAAAACCGCCAGGCCCTCGGCGTGGATGCCATCATCATTGGTGCACAAGATTCGCATGTCGCGCCCTGTACACCGAATCTGGCCATTGGCTCCAGTCCTGGATTGGACCAGCGCTTATTGCGCCTTTTTCGGCCAAGCCTGCTGGATCGCGGCTGCCAATAAGGCATCGGCCAGCAAATGGCCGCCATCCAGAAGCAGCAGGCCCAAGGGCTGCGGGCCGTAAACCCAAGCATAGAGGCGCGTGGGCAGCAGCAAAAGCAGCCAAACAAGCCCGCCCAGCACCAAGGCCGCGCCCAAATCCGCGGGCTTGCACCAGTGCAAAACCCATCCAATCCCGGCCGCCAGCAACACCGGCATGATCGGCGAAAGCGCCACGCGCCAGCTTTCTGCGGCCAGCGTTTCAGCGCGATAGCCCGACCAGATGAGCCAAGCCTCTTCGAAAATCAGCCCGTAAAGCAGAAAGCCAACCGCATAGATGGCAATTGCCGAAGCAATCAGCGATGGCCAATGGAACGAAATCTTGGGCATGGATCCTCCTCCCCGCGCTTGATCTTCGCCAAGCTGAGGGCAGCCTAACCGATTTTCTCCATGCCGCCCAGATAGGGGCGAAGCGCAGCCGGGATCGTGACCGATCCATCTTCATTTTGAAAGTTTTCCAAGATGGCCACCAGCGTGCGCCCAACGGCCAAGGCTGAGCCGTTCAGGCTGTGCACGAATTCATTGCCCTTGGCGCCTTCGCGCCGGAAGCGGGCCTGCATGCGCCGTGCCTGGAAATCCCCGCAATTGGAGCAGGAACTGATTTCGCGATAGGTATTTTGCGAAGGCAGCCACACCTCCAGATCATAGGTTTTGCGGGCCCCAAAGCCCATATCGCCGGTGCACAACAGCATGCGGCGAAAAGGCAATTCCAGCCTCTCCAGGATGGTTTCGGCGCATTGGGTCATGCGCTCATGCTCGGCCACCGAGTGCTCGGGCGCGGTGATGGAAACCAATTCCACCTTGTAAAACTGGTGCTGGCGGATCATGCCGCGCACATCGCGCCCGGCCGATCCCGCCTCCGAGCGAAAGCAGGGCGTCACGGCCGTGAAGCGCAAAGGCAGGTCCTGCTCGTTGAGGATTTGATCCATGACCAAAGCCGTCAAGGACATTTCCGCCGTGGAAATCAGCCAATACCCATTGGTGGTTTTGAACAGATCCTCGGCGAATTTCGGTAATTTATCCGTGCCGTAGGCGGCCGCGTCGCGCACCAGCAGCGGGGGGCTGATCTCCTGATAGCCGTGCTCTTGCGTATGGATATCGATCATGAAGGCGCCCAGCGCCCGCTCGAGCCGAGCCAATGCGCCTTTGAGCACGACAAAGCGCGCGCCTGACATGCGCGCCGCGGCCGCAAAATCCATGAGGCCCAAGCCCTCACCCAGCACGGCATGATCACGCGGGTTGGCGATGGCCCTGGGAATGCCCCAGCGCCGCACCTCGACATTGCCTGTCTCGTCCTCCCCGTCCGGGACATCCTCGGCCGGCAAATTGGGCAGGCGCTCGAGGATGGCCTGCAAATCCGCGCCGGCATGGTCTTCTTCCGCGCCATAAGCGGCGATCGCGGCCTTGAGCGCCTCCACTTCCCCCATCAAGCGCGCGGCTTCGGCCTCATCCTTGCGGGCTTTGGCCTGGCCAATGGCTTTGGAGGCGGCATTGCGCCCGGCCTCGGCCTGCTGCTTTTGCGTCTCGGCGGCGCGCTTTGCGGCGTCGAGCCCCAGAATGGCTGCCACCTCGACCGGCAGTTTGCGGCGCGCCAGCGCGGCAACAAAGGCCTGCGGCGCTTCGCGGATGGCTTTGATATCGTGCATGGCCGGCCCTTCTCGCCCGCGCCATCAGGGCGCGGCTGATCCAGCCTGTTGTGCAAGTTCCGCGGCGGACTTCAAGCGCGCACGCCCGATAAACCAGACCAGCCAGATGGAAAGCTCGTAAAGCACATAAACCGGCGCGGCCATGATCATCATCGAGAAGATGTCCGGCGGCGTCACCAAAGCCGAAAACCCCGCAATACCCACCACCGCATAGCGGCGCCCCTTGCGCATGGCCGAAGCCGTCAGCACCCCGATCCGCGCCAGCAAAGCGCAGACCACGGGCATCTGGAAGATAAAGCCGAAAGCCAAAGCCAACGTGGTCAGCAGGCTGAGATATTCCTCAACCCGCGGCACGAATTTCACCCGCACAGGCCCCTGCACCACATCCTGGCGCAGGGCAAATTCCAACGCGAAGGGCATGGCCACGTAGATCACGAAGGCGCAGCCGGCCAGAAACATCAGCGGCGCGGAGATCAAAAACGGCAAAGCGGCGGCCCGCTCGCGCTTGTAGAGGCCTGGTGCCACAAACCCATAGACTTGCCAGGCGATGATGGGGAAGGCTCCAATAATCGCTGCGAAAAACGCCACCTTCATCTGCACCAAAAAGAAGCCAAAGGCCCCCGTATTGATGATTTCAATGCCGACTTTGGCCGCCTCAGCGCCGCGCACCTTGATCAAAGCGGTCACGAAGGGGCCCGTCAGATAGGCCCACAGGGTGCGGCTGAACGGATAAGCGATGACGAAGCACACGAGCAGCGCCGCAAAGGCGATCGCCAAGCGATTGCGCAGCTCAGACAAATGCTCCAGCAGGGGCGCGCGCGAGGCCTCTAGCTCGCCATCGTCCCCCGCACGGGAATCGGCCATGTCACGGGCCCCCAGGGGCAGACAATACGGGCTGGGGCACCGCCGACGGCGGCTCCATCGCCAGCGCGTGGCCGTCCGCCGGCTCAAGCTGCGCCTCGATCAGCGGCGGGGAGGCGTGGTGATCACCTGGCGGCGCGCTGACTGGCGCGCTGACTGGCGCACTGTCCGGCGCGCTGGCCGTGTGGCCATCTGGCCCCAGCAGATTGGGCAGCGCGGTAAACTCATTGACGGATCTGCCCAAATCGCGCAGCGCCTGGACATTGCGCAAGGAATCGACTTCCTTTTTTAGCTGATCAAGTTCGGCCGTGCGCGCCAATTCATCGAACCCGGCGCGAAACTCCGCAGCCAAGCCGCGCATGCGCGCCGAAAACTGCCCCACCCGCCGCAGCAGCAGAGGCAAATCCTTCGGCCCCACCACCAGCAGCGCGATCACGGCCAGCAGCACAATTTCGGAAAAGCCTAACCCCGGCAGCATTGGCGCGATCCGCCTGAATGGTTAGAGGCTGCGCTCACGGTCCGGCGCGGTTTCGCCGTCTTTGCTCATGTCCCGGATTTGGCGAGGCGGGGTTTCAACTGGTGCCGGCGCGGCGGGCTCCGCTGGCTTCGACTCATCGAGACCCTTGCGGAAGCCTTTCAGGCCCTTGCCCAGATCTTCCATCATGGCGGAAAGCCGGCCAGGGCGCCCAAAAAGCAAGAAAAGCAGCCCGACAATGATCAGAATCTGCAAAAAACCCGGAGCGTGCATCGCTCTACTCCACGGCCCGACGGGCCAATAATCGCCTGCTGATGCTCAGCAGGCTGCCTCGACGCAACATAGGAGCTAAAGCTGACAAACTCCAGCGGCTTATTTGCGGCGCAACGCGCGGGTGGATCACGCAATGATATCGGGCGTGAGCTGATCCTCGATCCATTGCAATTGATCGCGCAGCGCCAGCTTGCGCTTTTTCAGCCGCGCTAGCTGCAATGGCTCTGCGCCAGCTTCCTGCAGCGCAAGGATAGCCGAATCAAGCGCGCGGTGCTCCTCACGCATTTGCGCCATGCGCCAGCGAAGCGCCCGCTTTTCCATGGATTCGTCGAAAGGATCGCCGTCGGCCATCGCTGCGCCTTGCTGCTACCAAAACAAGCCACACGGGGGCGGCGCTGTAAAGGCGTGGTTCGGCATGTTGGCTTGCACGTAAGGCGGGAATTTGCGATGCTTCACGCCTCATCCGGAGCCACAATGGCCACGCCACAGAAGATTTCCCCCTGTTTGTGGTTTGATCACCAAGCCGAGGAAGCCGCGCACTTCTACATTTCCCTGTTCAAGAATTCCGCGATCACCCAGATCAGCCGTTATGGCCCAGGCGCAGCCCTGCCAGAAGGCACGGCCAT
>JAKFWI010000100.1 GCA_021731965.1 Hyphomonadaceae bacterium
ATAGCCTGCCCGGGCCGCTGGCCTATGCCCAGGCCGTGACGCGGGCTTTGGCGGGCTTTGCCGTCGAACTCGCGCTTGAGCCCGGCCGGGTGATCGCGGCCAATGCCGGGGTTTGCTGACGCGCGTCATTCGGGTGCAGGAGCGCGCAGAGCGGCGCATCATCGTGCTCGATGCCGGGATGAATGATTTGCTACGGCCGGCCCTTTATGATGCGCGCCATGAAATCCTGCCGGTGCGGGCCGCGCCGAATGCGGGCCTGGAGCTGGTGGATTTGGTGGGGCCGGTCTGCGAAAGCAGCGATTGCTTTGCCGCGGATATCCGCTTGCCGGCGCTGGCGGCGGGGGATTTGGCCTGCATCATGACGTCCGGGGCCTATGGCGCGAGCATGAGCTCCAGCTATAATGCCCGTCCTCTGGTCCCCGAAGTGTTGGTTCACGGGGCGCATTATGCGTTGGTGCGTCGCCGCCAATCGGTGGCGGAGCAAATGCGCCTCGAAACCGTCCCGTCTTGGCTGCAGAACAGGCAGGCATGAAGCATCAAGATGCCCTCGCGCACCTGAACCGGGAAATCGCACGCACCCGCGTGGCCATGCTCAAAGAGGCGTGGGTGCTGGCCTGCGCGCCCGCGATTTTCGCTTTGGGGGCATGGCTGGCCGTCAATCTGCTGGGCTTGCCGGACTTGCTGGCGCCCATGGTGGCCTCGCTGCTGGCCATTGCGGCGCTTGGCGGCATTGGCTCTTTGCTCTTTCGGGGCATGGTCAAGCGCGCCCGGCCGGGTCTGCGGGAGGCGCGCTTGCGTTTGGCCCGTGAGGCGCAGCTGGAAATGGGCGTGTTTGAGGCGCTTGAAGATCACCCCAGCCGGCTCGATCCTGCGGGCGTGGCCCTTTGGCAGCGTGCACAGGCGGGGGCGCAAGCGGCAGCCAAGGCCGTGCAGGCGCGCCGGCCGCACTATGATGTGCAGCGGCTGGATCGCTTGGGGTTGCGTTATGTGGTGCTTTTGGCGTTTTGCTTGGGTCTAGTGGCGGCCGGGCCCCGCATCGGCCAGCGCTTGTTCGAAGCCATGCTGCCTGATCCGGGCCCTTTGCTGGGTGATCGCGCGTTGACGATTGAGGCTTGGGCGGTGCCCGCGCCTTATACCGGGGCTGCGCCGATCGCCATGAGCGAGCGGATCGGCAATAGTTTGGCCCTCGCCCCGAAGGCCGAAATCACCGTGCGGGTGGCGGGCCCGCGCGGTGCACCGGTTTTGCACTTTGACGCCGGCCGTTTTTCGCAAACCCTGAAACTGAAGCGCGCGGCCGATGGGGCCTATGAGGGGCGCATCACCATTGCGCGGCGCGGCGTGCTGCGTTTGGTGCGCTTTCATGAAAAGGCGCGCTGGCGCTTGGCCCCAAAGCGCGATCTGGCACCCGCGGCGCGGTTCGAGAGCGAACCCGTGGTCGAGGGGGATCAGCTGCGCTTCGGCTGGAGCGCCAGCGATGATTATGGTGTGGAGGCCTTGGTTTTGCGATTAACGCCCAAGGAGCCGCCGCCCGGCCTGGTGGGTGCCGCGCCAGTGGATGTGCCGCTTGAGGGCCTGCCGAGCGGCGCAAAGCAGGGCGGCGGCGTTGCCGAATTGAGCTTGCTCTCGCATCCCTATGCGGGGCTGGAGGTGTTGGCACGGGTGGTGGCCATCGATGCGTTCGGGCAAGAGGGGGTGGGCCCCGTGGCGCAGATAAAACTGCCCCAGCCCATCTTTTTGCAGCCGCTGGCGCGCGCTGCCATGGAGATTCGCAAGGAAATCCTGCTGGAGCGCCGCGCCTTTGCGCCTGCGCCGGCGGCCATCGCCTTTGCACGCTTCATCGTTCGCGGGCCGGGCCAGGCGGCCGAAGAAGTCTTTGTCTACACCGATGATGCCGATCCGCGCATCGAGCGCGCGCCCCCAGCCATCCGCGCGGCGGCACGCAAGCTGGATGCGCTGACCGCCGCCCCGCAGGACGGCTATTTTCGCGATTTCGCGGTCTATGCGGGTCTGCGCGGTGCCGCTGGCCTGCTGGCTGTCACGCGCGAAACCGATGATTTGGCTGCCCCAGCGCAGGTTTTGTGGGATGTGGCCATGCGCGCCGAATATGGCGATAGCGCCGATGCGCGCCGAGCCTTGGATGAGGCGCAAAAGGCACTGGCCGAAGCGCTGCGCAGCGGGGCCAGCCAGGAGGAAATCGCCGCTTTGTCGCGCAAGCTGCAAGAGGCCGCCCGCAAATATGTTGAGGCGCTGCGCCAGGAAGCCTTGCGGGAGAACCGCACCGCTGAGAGCCAAGAAAATCAAGGCCAGCAGCAAACCAGCGTGACGCGCGACGAGATCCAGGAATTGCTGAAAGAGGTGCAGCGCCTCTCCGAGGCCGGAAAGAAAGAAGAGGCGGCCGCGCTGCTCGATAAGGTCACCTCCTTGCTGGCCAATCTGCAGGTGCAGCTCAGCCAAGGGCCCGGCGATGGCCAAGATGGCGGCGAAGGCAAAACCGAGAAGGATTTCGGGCTCGATGCCCTTTCCGATGCCATTGGCGGGCAGCGCGCCTTGAACGACGATACGCGCGCCGCAGGTGCCGGCCAAGGCGATCCCAAATCCGGCCAGCAAAGCGGGGAAAGCGGGGAGGGCAAAGACGGCAAAGACGGCAAAGACGACACTTCTGGCGAAGGTGCGCCAGGTCAAAGCGCGGGCAAACCGCAATCGGCGCAAGCCCTGGCGGATCGCCAAAAAGCACTGCAACGGGCGCTAGAGGCCGCCAAATCCCGCGCTGAAGGCAAGGGCGCTTCGGATGCGAGCGGCCGGCTCGGTGAGGCAGGCAAGGCCATGGCGCAAGCGGAGGAGGCGCTAAGGCGCGGCGATTTCGCCGGGGCGCAGCGCGCGCAAGAGGGCGCTCTTGGCGGCCTGCGCGCCGCGGCCGAGGAATTGGCCAAGGCCCTGCGCAGCAAGGCCGAAGCGAAGGATCCGAACGGGCGGGGCGTGCGCGATCCCCTGGGCCGCGATGCCGCCGGAAGCGTTGGCGATGGCGATGCCACCAAGGTCCCGGTCGAGCGGGAATTGCAGCGCTCACGCGAGATTTTGCAGGATTTGCGCAAGCGCGCCAGCGATCCTGAGGCGTCCGAGACGGAGCGGGCTTATCTGCGCCGGCTGCTCGACCAGTTTCACGATAGTGAATAAGCGCGTGTTTTCGAATAGATTGCCGATTGCTGCCGCCATAACCGGGGATGCGTCCAAGTGACCGATGCCAGCCATGTTGTCACGGCCACCGAAGGCGGGTTGGCGCGGCTGCGCCTCAATCGGCCGCAGGCATTGCACGCGCTTACCCAGCCCATGTGCGTGGCCATGCATGAGGCGCTTACCGCCTGCGCCGCGGAGGATGCCATCCACGCCGTGCTGCTCGATCATATGGGGGAGCGCGGCTTTTGTGCCGGCGGCGATATCGCCATGCTGGCGCGCAGCGGCGCGGGCGATGGGCGCGAGGCGCGGGCGTTTTTCGCGACGGAATACCGGCTCAACACCGCGATCCATCGCTTCCCCAAGCCCTATATCGCCGTCATGGATGGGATCACCATGGGCGGGGGCGTTGGCATATCCGTGCATGGGGGCCTGCGCATCGCCACCGAACGCACGCGCTTTGCCATGCCCGAAACCGGCATTGGCCTGTTTCCGGATGTGGGCGGGGGCTGGTTCTTGCCGCGCTTGCCGGGGCAGATCGGGATTTGGTTGGCGCTCACCGGGGCGCGGCTGAATGGGGCCGATTGCCTGGAGGCCGGCATCGCCACCCATTTCGTGCCCAGCGCCCGCCTGGAAGAGATGAAAGCCGCCTTATTGGAGGGCAGTGGGCACATCACCGATCAGGCCGGGGCTGCAGCCATCATCGCGCCCTTTTGCGCCGATCCTGGCCCTTCCTCCTTGCGGGCCCATCGCGGAGCCATCGCAGAAGCGTTCGTGGGCGAAACGGTGGAAGGCATCATCGAGACTCTGCGCCAGGCTGGCACGCCCTTCGCCCAATCCTGTCTGGAAAGCCTTGCTGGCAAAAGCCCACAAACCCTGAAAGTGGCGCTGCGGCAGATTCGCGCCGGCGCGCGCTTGGCCTGCTTCGAAGAGGTGATGGCCATGGAATATCGCATCGCCTGCCGGGTGGTGCAGCGCCATGATTTCCTGGAAGGCGTGCGCGCGGTGATCGTGGATAAGGATGGGGCCCCCAAATGGCACCCCGCCGCGCTGGAGCAGGTCGATGCGGCCCTGCTCGATGGCATTTTCGCGCCCTTGCCCCCAGAGGAGGAATGGCGGAGCTAGACCCGTTCCCGAAAAGTGTGACGCGGTTTTCGCAACAGAACGGGTCTAATCGCTTGGTGTAGAGCGGATTCACCCGATTTGACCTGAGATAGGTCAAATCGGGATCCGCTCTAGGCCGCCTGACCGATGACGCGCTTGCTGCCGCAGCGGGCCAACACCTCATTGATCCCAGCAAAAAGGCTGGTTGGGGAAACTGGCTTGGAGATGTGCCCATCGGCACCCGCCTTGAGCGAAAGCTCGATATGCTCGCGCATGGCATTGGCGCTGAGCATGGCGATGGGCATATGCGCCAGGCTTTGCGCCGCCTCCTTGGCGCGAATGGCGCGGGTCGCGGCGACGCCGTCCATCACCGGCATCTGCATGTCCATCAAGATGAGATCAAACTGGCCGCCCTCAAGTGTTTCCAAGGCCTCCTGGCCGTTATTGGCGACGGTTACCGCCGCGCCGCACGGTTTTAGGATCAAGCAGGCAACCTGCTGGTTGATCGGGTGATCCTCCACCAGCAAAATCCGCAGCGGCGGCGCTTTTGCGCTTTGCGTCGCCAGGGTCCATTGATCTCCGGGCACCGCGGGGAGGGCGGCGCGCACGCGGACGTAGTCCAGCGGCAAACGCGCGCGAAACACGCTGCCAATGCCCGGCTGGGACGTGGCGCTGATTTCTCCGCCCATGGCCTTGGCCAAAGCCAGGCAAATCGCCAGCCCCAGGCCGCTGCCGCCAAAATTGCGCGTCGCCGAGGCATCGGCTTGTTCGAAGCGGCCAAACAGGCGCCGGGCAAAGGCATCGTCAAAGCCCATTCCGGAATCGGAAACCTCGATCAGCAATACCGGCGGCGAGGCAGGATCATCGCCATCCTCGATCTCGATCTGGATGCGCACCCAGCCGCGCTCGGTGAATTTGATGGCGTTGGCGGTGAGGTTGCTCAAAATCTGGCGGATGCGCACGCCATCGCCCATGAAGGAGCCCTGCGCGCAAGGGCCATAGACCACGGAAAACTCCAGATGCTTTTCAGCCGCCCGCCCGCGCATCAATTGCGCCGCGTTGGAGATGGTTTCGCGCAGATCGAATGGCGCGATTTTCAGCTGAAACTTGCCCGACTCGACGCGTGCGACATCCAGCAGATCCGACAACAATCGATCCAGCGTTACCCCGGAGGCCTGGATCAAGCCAACCATTTCGCGCTGATGGTCCGCCAGATCGGTGCGTGACAGCGCGCCAGCAAGGCCGATCACCCCGTTTAGGGGCGTGCGGATTTCATGGCTCATATTGGCCAGGAATTCATCCTTGGCCCGGTTGGCGCCTTGCGCCGCGGCGGCCAGATCGCGCAATTCCTGCTGCGTGCGGACTCGATCAGAAATATCCTGGATCGAGCCAATGATCCGATCGATGCGATCATTATGCTTGACGGGCCGGGCGGTCATCCGCACCCATTTGTGGATTCCCAGCGCGGTGACGATCTCGGTTTCGAGATCCACGTCCTCGCCGGTGCTGGCGCAATCGCGCAAAGCCGAAATTACGCGGCCACGCTCTCTTTCTATAAAGTGATCATAGGCATTCTCTGAGGTTGGCTGAAACCCCTCGTCGAGATCGTGCATGCGCAGAGCCTGCGCTGACCAGACGGTCTTTTTGCTGGCCATGTCATAAGACCAGCCGCCTACCCGGGCGATCTCGGAAACATCCTCCAGCAGGGCCTGAGAGCCAAGTGCATCGATCTTCAGCGCCTGGACTTGCTTGGCCAATTCCTGGATCTGCTGCGTGGCCACATTTTGTGCGATCAAACTCACCACAACTCTGGCCAAAGCCGAGAGCTGCTCGACATCCTGGCGAGACCATAGGCGAGGCTCGTTGCTGATGGCGCACAGGGTGCCGTAAACATAGCCCTGCGCATCCACGATTGGTGCGCCCGCATAGGCCCGCACGAAAGGCGCGTTTTCCACCAGAGGATTGCCGCAAAAGCGCGCATCCTTTGAGGAATCGGGCACGATCAGCGGCTCGGTTTGCTCTAAAGTGTGGGCGCAGAACGCGTATTCGCGCGGCGTTTCGCTGACATCGAGCCCCACCCGCGATTTGAACCATTGGCGATCGCTATCGATCAGCGAAATCAAGGCGATCGGCGCGCCTGTCAGCGTGGCGGCGCAGCGCGTGATGGCATCGAAGGCCTCCTCTTGCGCGGAATCCAAAATACGCGCGGCTTGCAAAGCGGCCAGGCGCTGGGCTTCGTTGGCTGGCAAGGGAGGACGGAGCATCGCACGCTCTGGTTGATGAAGCACGAAGCGGCCATTATGCCGCGTAAGTATGAAGACTTCTCAACCAGCACAGAGCCTCGCATTTGACTGCTGGTCTGGCATCAGGTTTGCGTTGCAGCGCAAAAACCGGCATGTTCGCACATGCAATATCCCTGGGGGCGGTGATGACAGCTCACGCACGGCAAAATCTTCGAAGCGTTAAGGATCTCTACGAAGTCGGGGAGATCCCACCTGCTTATCATGTGCCCAAAACCATGTGGGCCTGGGCCATCCGCAAAGAGCGGCACGGGCGCCCGCGCCAAGCCATGCAGCTGGAAGTGGTGCCCACGCCCAGCATCGGCGAGGATGAAGTCCTGGTGCTGACCATGGCCGCGGGCGTCAATTACAATGGCGTTTGGGCGGCCTTGGGGGAGCCGATCTCCCCGATCGATGGGCACAAACAGCCCTATCACGTGGCCGGATCGGATGCCTCGGGCATTGTCTGGGCCGTCGGGGCCAAGGTGCGCCGCTGGAAGCCCGGCGATGAGATCGTGGTGCACTGCAACCAGGATGATGGCGATGATGAAGAATGCAATGGCGGGGATCCGATGTTTTCGACCTCCCAGCGCATTTGGGGCTATGAAACGCCCGATGGTTCGTTTGCACAATTTTGCCGGGTGCAATCGCGCCAATTGATGCCGCGGCCCAAGCATCTCACTTGGGAAGAAAGCGCCTGCTATACGCTGACGCTCGCCACCGCTTACCGCATGCTGTTCGGCCATGAGCCGCACGATTTGAAGCCCGGGCAGAATGTGCTGGTTTGGGGCGCATCGGGGGGGCTTGGCGTGTTCGCCACCCAGCTCTGCGCCGTGACCGGGGCTAACGCCATCGGCGTGGTTTCCGATGAAGGCAAGCGCGATTTCGTCATGTCCATGGGGGCCAAGGGCGTGCTGAACCGCAAGGATTTCAACTGCTGGGGGCAATTGCCCAAGGTCAATGGCCCCGATTTCGAAGCCTATATGAAGGAATCGCGCAAATTCGGCAAAGCCATCTGGGATATCACCGGCAAGCGCGACGTGGATCTGGTGTTCGAACATCCCGGTGAGGCGACGATCCCGGTTTCGGTCTTGGTGTGCAAGCGCGGCGGCATGGTGGTGATCTGCGCCGGCACCAGTGGCTTTAACTTGACCATGGATGCGCGTTTTTTGTGGATGCGGCAAAAGCGGGTGCAGGGCAGCCATTTTGCGCATTTGAAACAGGCGGCGGCGGCCAATCAATTGGTCATCGATCGGCGCGTGGATCCGTGCATGTCGGAGGTGTTCGCCTGGGATCAGATTCCCGATGCGCACGAGAAAATGCTCGATAACAAGCATTTGCCGGGTAATATGGCGGTGCTGGTGTGCGCGCCGCGCTCTGGCTTGCGCACTTTTGAGGATGTCCTGGAAGCCAGCCCATCCCTGGGATGATTGTTCATGCGCTGGAACGCATTTACGGATAAGGCGCAGATGGCGCTGGCGGCGGCGCAGCGCTTGGAAGAGGGCTTGCGCGCGGGTATCACCCAGCGCGGGCTGGGGTTTTTGGCGGCTTCGGGGGGCAGCACGCCAGCGCCTATTTATGATTTGCTGCGCCGTGCCGATCTCGATTGGGCGCTTGTGCGGGTGATCCTGGCCGATGAGCGCTGCACGCCGCCAGGGATCGCGGGCAGCAATCTGGCGCTGTTGCGGGCGCATTTGCTGCAGGGGCCGGCGGCGGCGGCGCACCTGATCCCGCTTGAGACGGCGCAGAGCGCGCCCTGGCCGCTGGATGCAGCGTTGTTTGGCATGGGCGGCGACGGGCACACATTATCCTGGTTTCCGCACAGCGCCGGCTTGCCGCTGGCGCTGGCAGCAGATGGCCCACGCGCGGCGGTGTCCATCGTGCCCGATCCCTTGCCTCCAGAGGCCCCCTTCGCACGCTTGACGCTCAACCGCGCGGCCATTGCCGATGCCGGCTGCGCGGTCTTGGCCATGACGGGGGATTCCAAGCGCGCGGTGTTTGAGGCCGCGATGCACGCATTGCCGCAGGCTGCCCCCGTGCGGGCCTTGGTGGAGGCGCTGGGGCCTCGCCTTCACGTCATGTGGGCGCGCTGAGCCTTTCTGGGGGCAGGCACGCGCCGAGCCAGGATGACGGAAATCTCCCCTGCGCGGGGGAATTGCGCGCTGCAACGCACTGCAATTTCGGCTTGGATTGCGCCGGGCTTCCTGGGAGCATGGCTGCTCCGTGAGAGGCGTGCGTTTGGGGCGACTCGGGCTATGCTATAGCTGGCCCTATGGCTGTGCGCCGGATCAGGGCAATGGCGAGGCGAGCAGGCCCGATTTGTGGCGGCTTCGCCTTACGAAGGGCATTTGGACTACATACAACAGCACCGTGAGGCTTCCGCCATCTCGGTGCGGATGAATGGAGCGACCATGTCAGACGAGATTTTTTCACGCTATACGCGCGCCTTCGAGACGCGCCGCGAGAGCGAGATGTCGCTGGCAGATTTTCTCAAAGGCTGCCGCGACGAACCGATCCGCTATGCCGGGGCGCATGAGCGCCTGCTGGCTGCCATCGGTGAGCCACAGATGGTGGATACCGCCAAGGATGCGCGCCTGGGGCGCATTTTCATGAATCGCACGGTGCGGATTTATCCCGCATTCGCCGAGTTTTACGGCATGGAAGAAACGATCGAGCGCATCGTTTCGTTCCTGCGCCACGGCGCGCAGGGCCTGGAGGAGCGCAAGCAAATCCTCTATCTGCTTGGCCCGGTGGGCGGGGGCAAATCCTCCCTGGCGGAGCGGATCAAGGCGCTGATCGAGCAGCAGCCGATTTATGTTCTGAAGGCGGGGGATGATCTCTCCCCGGTGTTCGAAAGTCCGCTGGCTTTGTTTGATGCCGAAACCATGGGCCCCTTGATGGAGGAGCGCTACGGCGTTCCGCGCCGGCGCCTGACCGGCTTGATGAGCCCTTGGTGCGTCAAGCGGCTCGATGAATTTGGCGGAGACATCACCAAATTCCGGGTGGCGCGCATCCTCCCCTCACGCCTGCGCCAGATTGGCGTCTCCAAAACCGAGCCGGGCGATGAGAACAATCAGGATGTCTCGTCCTTGGTCGGCAAGGTGGATATCCGCAAGCTGGAAATGCATGCGCAAAATGATCCGGATGCCTATTCCTATTCCGGCGGGCTGAACCGCGCCAATCAAGGCGTGCTCGAGTTCGTGGAGATGTTCAAGGCGCCGATCAAAATGCTGCATCCGCTGCTCACGGCGACGCAGGAGGGCAATTATGTTGGCTCCGAGAACATCGGTGCCATTCCCTTTACCGGCATTGTCATGGCGCACTCTAACGAGTCGGAATGGCAGGCCTTCAAGAACAACAAAAACAACGAAGCCTTCATTGACCGCATCTTCGTGATCAAGGTGCCCTATGTGCTGCGCTTCACCGAAGAGCGGCAGATCTATGAGAAGCTGGTGCGGACTTCGGAATTGTCCAAAGCCCCTTTGGCACCTGGCGCGCTGGACATGATGGCCCGCTTTTCGGTGCTGTCACGCCTCAAGCTGCACGAAAACTCCAACCTCTACGCCAAGATGCGCGTGTATGACGGTGAAAGCCTCAAAGAAGTCGATCCCAAAGCGCGGACCATGCAGGAATACAAGGATTCCGCCGGGGTAGATGAGGGGATGGACGGAATTTCCACGCGCTTCGCCTTCAAGGTGCTGTCTGCAACCTTCAATCACGATACCCAAGAGGTGGCCGCGGACCCCGTGCATCTGATGTATGTGCTGGAGCAGGCCATCCGGCGCGAGCAATTCCCCCAGGAAACTGAGGGGCGCTATCTCGAATTCATCAAAGGGGAACTGGCTCCGCGCTATGCTGAATTCATTGGCCACGAGATCCAGAAGGCCTATCTAGAAAGCTATCATGATTACGGGCAGAATTTGTTTGATCGCTATGTCGATTATGCTGACGCCTGGATCGAGGATCAGGATTTCAAGGATCCCGATACCGGCCAATTGATGAATCGCGAATTGCTCAATCAGGAATTGTCAAAGATCGAAAAGCCGGCCGGTATCGCCAATCCAAAGGACTTCCGTAACGAAGTGGTGAAATTCACCTTGCGGGCGCGCGCCCACCATGGCGGCAACAATCCCTCCTGGACATCTTACGAAAAAATCCGGGAAGTGATTGAGCGGCGCATGTTTTCCCAGGTGGAGGATTTGTTGCCGGTTATCTCCTTCGGCTCGAAAAAGGATAGCGATTCCGAAAAGAAGCACGAAGAATTCGTGCAGCGCATGGTCGGTCGGGGCTATACTGAACGCCAGGTGCGCCGCCTGGTGGAATGGTATATGCGCGTCAAGCAGGCGAGCTGACGAAAGCAGGCCCAATGCATATCGTGGATCGGCGCCTCAATCCGGGCGGCAAAAACCTCTCCAACCGCCAGCGCTTTATCAAGCGCGCGCGCGCTCTGGTGCGCCAGGCCGTGCGCGAGGCATCGAGCGGGCGCAGCATCAAGGATATCGGCCAAAGCGGGGAGATTTCCATCCCGGCCGACGGCGTGCGCGAGCCCACCTTGCGGCGCGGCAGCGAAGGCGGGGAACGTGATTATCTGCTGCCCGGCAATAAGGGCTATGTGCGCGGCGATCGTATCCGGCGCCCCGCCGGCGGGCAGGGCAGCGGCAGTGAGCCCTCCGAGGATGGCGAGGGGGAGGATGAATTCCGCTTTGCCCTATCGGCGGAAGAATTTCTCGAGCTGTTCCTTGAGGATTTAGAGCTGCCGGATCTGGCCAAGCGCCAGATTACGGGTGAGGCTGCGGTGGAATGGCGGCGCGCCGGGTTTTCGACTAATGGCTCGCCCTCGGCCATCAGCGTGCCGCGCACGCTGCGCAATTCCTTGTCGCGCCGCATCGCACTGCGCCGGCCGCGCCCGGAGGAGGTCGCGCAATTGGAGGCCGAGATCGCCGCTTCGGAGGCCAAGGGTGCCAGCGAAGAGGTGCTGGCACCGCTGCGCATGCGCTTGCACGGGCTGCAGCGGCGCCTGAAGCGGATTCCCTTCATCGATCAGATCGATCTGCGCTATCGGCGCTTGGAATCCACGCCCAAGCCCATCGCGCGCGCGGTGATGTTTTGCTTGATGGATGTATCCGGCTCGATGGACGAGCACTTGAAGGATTTGGCCAAGCGTTTTTACACGCTGCTTTATCTGTTTTTGCAGCGGCGCTACACGCATGTGGAGGTGGTGTTCATACGCCATACCCATGTCGCCGAGGAGGTGGATGAGGATACCTTTTTCCACAGCCGCGAAACGGGTGGCACGGTGGTGTCGACCGCTCTTGATTTGATGGCAAACGTGGTGCGCGATCGCTTCTCCCCCGATAGCTGGAATGTCTATGCGGCGCAGGCCTCGGACGGGGATAATATCTCCATCGACAACCCCAAGGCGGCGCGGCTGCTCACTGAAGAGATTTTGCCGCAATGCCAGTATTTTGCCTATGTTGAAGTGGGGGCCGAGGGTGATTCCGGGCACGGGGCCGGCACCAGTGGCTCATCGTTATGGCGCACTTATGCCTTGCTGCAATCGCCTGACTTGCCGATGGCCATGCGCCGGGTGCGCCACCGGCGTGAGATCTACCCCGTATTCCGAGATCTGTTCACGCGCACCAAGGCAGAAGGAAATGGCTGATGGCCGTCAAGACCCAGCCATTATTTGACAGCCCGGATTGGAATTTCGAGGCCATCCAGCGCATTTATGGGGCCGTGGAGAAAATCGCCATTGGCGAAATGGGGCTGGATGTCTACCCCAACCAGATTGAAGTGATCACCGCCGAGCAAATGCTCGATGCCTATTCCTCCACCGGCATGCCGTTGTTTTACAAGCATTGGTCGTTCGGCAAACATTTTGCGGAAAATGAGATCCTCTATCGCAAGGGCCTGCAGGGGCTAGCTTATGAGATCGTCATCAATTCCAACCCCTGCATTTCCTATATCATGGAAGAAAACACCGCGACCATGCAGGCGTTGGTGATTGCCCATGCGGCCTTCGGGCATAATCATTTTTTCAAAAACAATTACACCTTCAAGCAATGGACCGATGCCAGCGGCATCCTTGATTATCTAGAGTTTGCCAAGCGCTTCATCGCCGAGTGCGAAGATCGCTACGGCGCGGCGCAGGTTGAGCGCGTGATAGACGCGGCCCATGCGCTGCAAGGCCAAGGCATCCACCGTTTCCCGCGCAAGCGCATCCCCGATCTGCGCAGCGAGGCTGTGCGCGAAGACGACAGGCGCCGACACGGTGAGGCCATATTCAACGATTTGTGGCGCACCGTGCCGGTCAAGAAGAAAAAGAAAAACGGCGGGCAACAAGAGGAAGAACATAGGCGCGCTCTTCTCGGCCTGCCGGAAGAAAACATCCTCTATCTGCTGGAGAAAACCTCACCGCGGCTGCA
>JAKFWI010000115.1 GCA_021731965.1 Hyphomonadaceae bacterium
CATGTGCAGGGCGTGCGGCATGCGCGTTTGATCCGCGTTCCAAAACAGCAGATCGAAGGGGCCCGGCTTGCGACCCAAATAATAGTTTTCAACGATGAAGTTCCAGATCAAATCATTGGAACGCAAGGCATTGAATGTATCGGCCATGGCCTGTGCATCCAATAGCCCTCCTTTGGCGGTTATGCGCTCTTCGATATAATCTATGGCGGAATCATCGGTGAACACCTTCAATTCACCGGCCAGCTCAAAATCGGTTTGAGCCGCGAAAAAAGTGGCGCTGGCGATGCGTGTATCGCGGCGCTTGGCCATCAAGGCCATGGTGGTGGCCAGCAAGGTGCCGCCTATGCAATAGCCCACGGTGTGGACCTGCTGAACCTTGGCGGCCGTGCAAGCGGCCTCAATGGCCGCATAAATGCCGTTGTGGATGTAATCTTCGAAGGTTTTCTCCGCCAATTTCTCATCGGGATTGACCCAAGAGGCGACGAAAACCGTGTGACCCTTGGCCACCAGCCAGCGGATCATCGAATTTTTCGGCTGCAGATCCAGGATGTAGAATTTGTTGATCCAGGGCGGGAAAATCAGCAAAGGCACCTGAAACACGCTGGCAGTGGCCGGGGTGTATTGGATCAATTCGATCAGCTCATTGCGGAAAATCACCTTGCCTGGCGCGGTGGCGATATTTTCCCCAACCGTGAAGGCATCCAGATCGGTTTGGCGGATGCTCAAGGCACCCCCACCGCGGCGCAGATCCTCGGCCAGGTTATCGAGGCCTTGTTTGAGGTTGGCCCCTTGGCTCTGCAGCGTGGCGCGCAGCACCACGGGATTGGTCATGGCGAAATTGGAGGGCGAGGCCGCATCCACCGCTTGCTTGATGAAAAACCCGGCCTTGCGCTTGGTGGCCTCATCGAGCCCTTCCACCGAATCGATCAGCCCGGAAATCCAATCGGCCGTGGCCAGATAAGTTTCGCGCATCAAGCTGAAGGCAGGGTTGGCGCGCCATTCGGGATCCTGGAAACGTCGATCGCGCGGGCCTGGGGCGGCGTCTTCCTGCGGCCCTCCGATCAAGCGCCTGGCATGGCTCTGCCAGATCTCACTATAGCGCTGCCATAGCGCGCCGTGGGCGGTGCGGAGCATTTCTGGCTGGGCTGCGGCGTGCATCCAAAACGAAGCGAGCGCCCCTTGGGCGTCGAACGGATCGCTGCGCGTGGATATACCGGCGCGGCTTTGATCCTGAAACGCGGTGGAAAACACGCCGTTGGCTTTGGTCATTACCTCAGCCATGGTGCGCGACAATTGATCCAGCTGCATGGGTGTTTGGGAGAACAGCATTTCGCTGAGCGGCGCGGGCGGAGGGGCGGCCGGCAGCGGCGCACGGCTCGTGGGTTTTGGGGCCTCAGGCGCGGCTGCCACGCCACCAGGTTGGGCCTGTATTGGCGGGGCGGCGGCAGTCCGCTTGCGCGGCGGCTTTGGCACAGGCGGGTGTTGCGCGGTGGGCGCGCTTGGCTTGGCCTTGGCACCAGCACCAGGACCAGCACCAGCACCAGCACCAGCACCAGCAGGCGACTTGCCCTTGACCGAGGCGGCAGGCTTTGCTTTTGCGCCATGCGCACCCGTTTTCGCAGGCGTACCGGACCTGGCCATCATGTCCTCCCAAGGATTTTTGTTAAGCCGTGTATCGCACTGGAACGGTGGCAGATTCAAATGCTTTGGTATAGGAGCAAAGCGATCGCTCGCGCCGCGTCGCGCCGAGTTTGGAGGCTGAGCACAGATGAACAAGGCGATTGCCGTTGGCGCGTGCCTGGGCTTGGCCCTGCTGGAGGCGTGTTCCAGTGCCCCGCGCGGCGTCAAGGCCAGCCCCGCTTGGTTCAAAGACAGCGTGCGTGAGGCCAACCGCACGCCCTATCCGCGCCTGGAGGATGTCCCGAGCGCATCGCAGCTGATGCGCCCCGCCGATGCATGGGACGCGCTGGAATTGGATCTGGCTGGAGAGCTGGCGCAATTGGCGGCCTCGCCGCGTTCCTTGCCGGTGCCGGAGGGCAACCAAAGCGCCGGCGAACGCTTTGAGGCGGAGGCCCGCGCTGCCCTCGCAGAGCGTCCGACACCGCCTTGACGCAATCAGGCATGATCTCGATGGGGCGGCCATTGCGGCTTGGCATCGCTGGGCTTGGCGTGGTGGGCGGGGGCCTGCTAACGGCTTTGGCGCAGGCGGGCCCGCGCCTGCAGGGGCGATTTGTGATCGCTGGGGTGAGTGGGCGCGATTCTTCGCTGGCACGCACGGTGGATATCAGCCCCTTTCCCTGGTTCGATGATGCGCGTGCCTTGGCAGCCCGGCCGGAAATCGACGTGTTCATTGAATTGATCGGGGGGGCCGTGGGCCCAGCCAAGCAGGCGGTCGAAGCCGCTTTGCGCCAAGGCAAAGCCGTGATCACCGCCAACAAGGCCCTGCTGGCCGAGCATGGCCACGCTTTGCTGCAGCTGTGCGAACGCCATGGCGGGTCTTTGGCCTTCGAGGCGGCGGTGGCGGGCGGCGTGCCGGTGATTGGGGGGCTACGTGAGGGCTTAGCCGGGGCGCGCATCGATCGGGTGAGCGCCATCTTGAATGGCACTTCCAATTTCATCCTCTCCACCATGGAGGCGCAATCGCTTGATTTTGCGGCCGCCTTGGCGCTGGCGCAGGCCAAAGGCTTCGCCGAAGCCGATCCCATCATGGACGTTTCCGGCGCGGATTCGCGCCACAAGCTGGCTATTTTGTGCGGCCTGGCTTTCCATTGCCTCCCTGATCCGGGCAGCATCCGCATGGCAGGCATCGAGCGCGTCACGCCGCTGGATATCGCCTCAGCACGGCGGCTGGGTTTTCGCATTAAGCCGGTGGCACGGTTGGAGCGCCGCGGCGCGCGGATCGAGGCCAGTGTCGGGCCCGCTTTGCTGCCCTTGACCCATCCTTTGGCGCATGTGGATGGCGCGCTGAACGCCGTGCTGGTGGATGCCGCACCGATTGGCCGGCTCACCTTCTCAGGCCCTGGCGCGGGGGCGGGCCCCACCGCCTGCGCGGTATTGGCCGATCTCATCAATCTGCTGGACGGGGCGCAGAGACCGGCTTTTGGCGTTGGCGCGGCGCAGCTCACTTCGGTTTTGCCCGTGGCCAGCAACGCAGCGGGGCGGCATTACTTGCGGGTGCAGGTGATGGATCGGCCCGGGACGCTGGCGGCGGTCTCCCATGAATTGGGGGCGATGGGCGTGTCGATCGACAGCTTCCACCAGGACGCCTTCTCGCAGCAGCGCGCCAGCGTGCCGATCTTCCTCACCACCCAGCTTTGCCAGCTGGAGGCGCTTGACGCGGCCATCGCGGCCATCGCAAGGCTATCGTCCACGCTGGAGCCGCCTTTGTCGCTGCCCATCGCCTTCGATTCCACTCCAAGTCCCGAGGAGGGCTGAACCCATGCGCCCAGAATTAAGCGATGAGCTGGCCTTCGCGGCAGCGCGAGCGGTAGCGGCGGCGGCGATCGCGGCCAGCCACCAGATCGGCCGCGGCGATGAGAAGGCGGCCGATCAAGCGGCGGTGGATGCCCTGCGCACCATGCTGAACGGCATGGCCATTCGTGGGCGCGTCGTGATCGGTGAAGGTGAGAGGGATGAGGCCCCCATGCTCTATATCGGCGAGGAGGTGGGGCTGGGTGAGGGGCCTGAAATCGATATCGCGCTTGATCCTCTGGAAGGAACCACCTTGACGGCGAAGGCCATGGCCAATGCGTTGGCGGTGATGGCCTTTGCCCCGCGCGGGGCGCTGCTGCACGCCCCCGATACTTATATGGATAAGCTGGCGATCGGCCCAGGCTATGCGCCTGGTTTGGTTGATCTCGATGCCTCCCCGGCCGACAATGTACGCGCTTTGGCCAAAGCCAAAGGCTGCGAGCCATCGCGGATCGGCGTGTGCGTGCTGGACCGGCCGCGCCACAAGGACGTGATCGAAAGCCTGCGCATGGTTGGCGCGCGCGTGCACCTCATCACCGATGGTGATGTCGCGGGGGTGATCCACACCACCGATCCGGCGACGCAGATCGACATGTATATCGGCCAAGGCGGGGCTCCTGAGGGGGTGTTGGCGGCTGCTGCTTTGCGCTGCGTGGGTGGGCAATTCCAGGCCCGTTTGGTGTTTCGCAACGACGATGAGCGCGGGCGCGCAGAGCGCATTGGCGTGACGGATTTCAAGCGCCGCTATGATCTTGCGGATCTGGTGCCGACTCATGCCATTTTCGTGGCCAGCGGCGTGACAGACGGCATGTTGCTGGAGGGGGTGAAAGTGCAGCCGCATGGCGTGCGCACCCACACGCTGCTGATGAACAGCGCCACCGGTTTGGTGGCGGAGATTCGGGCGACCACGCCCAAGGGTTAACCCAGAGGGCAGGCGATGGGAAATGCAGCGGCGATTTCCAGCGCGAGCGAGCCTTCGCCAAGCGTGTTCTTGGGGGTGGAGCGGTCTTTGACCGGGCGGCTGTGGTGCCCGCGCCCGTGGGATGCCCATGCAATCCAGGCTTTGCAGCGCAGCCATGGCCTGCCGGAAATCGCGGCACGCATCCTCGCCGGGCGCGGCGTGCGCGCGCAAAGCGCCGGGAGCTTTTTGAGCCCCACATTGCGAGAGCTATTCCCCGATCCCTCTGGCTTTATCGATATGGATAAGGCCGTGGATGCCGTCGAGGACGCGATCCAGCGCCGCCGCAAGACGGCAGTCTTTGCCGATTATGATGTGGATGGGGGCACTTCGGCGGCATTGTTGGTGCGCTATTTTCGGGCGCGCGGGCATTGTTTGCAGGTTTATGTGCCCGATCGTTCCAAGGAAGGGTATGGCCCCAGCGCGGCGGCCTTCGCGCATTTGCAGGCGCAAGGTGTTGAGCTGGTCATTACCGTGGATTGCGGTGCGGCCGCCCACGGGCCGCTCGAAGCCGCGGCGGCCATCGGCCTCGATGTGGTGGTGTTTGACCATCATTTGATGTCTGGTCCGCCGCCGCCCGCTTTGGCGGTGGTCAATCCCAACCGGCCCGATTGCCCATCAGGCCAGGGCGCGCTGACGGCCGCGGGCGTGGTGTTTGTGGCGCTGGCCGGCCTCAATCGCAATGCGCGGCGCAAGGGGCTGGCGGGCTCCAACCATTTGCCCGATCCGATGGCCTGGCTCGATCTGGCGGCGCTGGGCACGGTGTGCGACGTTGCGCCGCTGACGGGCTTTAACCGCGCCATCGTGACGCAGGGGCTTAAGGTGTTGGGCAAGGGGGCCAATGTTGGCCTCGCGGCGCTGGCACGCATTGCCGGGCGCGAAGGCTCCGCCAAGGTCTATGATTTGGGCTTCGTGCTGGGCCCGCGCTTGAATGCGGGGGGCAGGATTGGCGATTCGTCTCTGGCCACGCGCCTGCTGGCCAGCGAGGACGCGAGCGAAGTCGAGGCTTTGGCCATCCAGCTCGATCAGCTGAACACCGAACGTCGCAGCATCGAGCAGATCATTTTGGCCGAAGCCATCGCCCAGGCCGAAGGCATAGGCGCGCAGCGCAATGCCATCGTGGTCGCTGCGCCACATTGGCACCCTGGCGTGATCGGGGTGGTGGCGGGGCGCCTCAAGGAGCGGCTGCTTAAGCCTGTCATCGTCATTGGCGGGGGCGGTGAGCATGAGGCGGCAAAGGGCTCGGGCCGCTCGGTGCCGGGGGTTAATCTTGGGCGGGCTGTGGCTGCGGCGGCGCGCGAGGGCGTGCTGCTGGCCGGGGGCGGGCACGCCATGGCGGCTGGCCTGTCGATCGAATGGGCCAAGCTGGAACAATTTCGGGACTATCTGGCGGGGGAAACCGCCGCTGAATGTGCGGCCTCCGTGCAGGAAGCGCGCACGCTGTGGGTGGATGCTGTCGCCAGCGTCGGCGCGCTGGATTTCGCCTTGCTCGCGGCGATCGAGGCCATCGGACCCTATGGGGCCGGGCATTCCGAGCCATTATTGGCGCTGACCGATGTGCGAGTAGCCTTTTCCCAGCGCATGAAAGGCGAGCATGTCCGCGCCACGCTGCAGGATGCGGGCGGGCGCAAAGTGCGCGCCATCGCCTTCCGCTGCGCCGATTCGCCCATGGGCCAGGCTTTGCTGGCACGCACCGGCAGCCATAGCGCCCTGGTGCGCATCAGCCGCAATTCCTATCGGGGACTGGACGAAGTGCAGGCGGAAATCGTCGATCTGGCGTAACGCGCTTCGCCATGTGCGTGAGCCCCCTCTTTAAACGAGGCCGCTTTAGCCGTCAGGCGCGGTGTTGGAGGGAAAACGCGGGGCGCGCTTGGCCTTGAAGGCTTGATAGCCTTCCTGAAAATCCCGGCCCTGAAAAGCCTTCGCGAACAGCGCGCGGGTCTCGTCGCTCTCGGTGCGTTGGCCGCCGGCCAGCAACTCAAACATGCGCTTTTGACCAATTTGTGTGTTCGCCGCCCCCGCCAGCACTGCATCCAGCAGGCGCTGCAAGCCAGCATCGAGCGTTGGCCCAGCGATTTCATCGATCAACCCCCACGCCAAGGCGGTTGGCGCGTCGATGACCCGCCCGGTGAAGAGCAGCAATTTGGCTTTGGCCGGGCCGATCAGGGCCTCCAGGCGCGCGACATCCCCATGCGCGTAGAGTAAACCAAGCTTGGCTGGGGTGATGGCCAGCAGCGTATTGGCCGCCGCGATCCGCAGATCGCAGCAAGCCGCCAGCGCCAAAGCCGCGCCCATGGCCGGCCCCTCCAAGGCTGCGACGCTGGGCATAGGAAAAGCCGCCATCGCGGCCATCGCTGCCTGCATGACGGCCAGGTTGTGCAAGGCTGCCGCTTCGGTGGCGAAGGCGGTGCGAAACTCTTCGATATCGGCCCCGCTGCTGAAGGTTCCGCCTGTGCCGCGCAGCAGCAGAGCGCGTGTGTGGCCGTCGTGGATGATCTCTTGCAGGAGGCCCGGCAGCTGCGCCCACATGGCCAGGCTGATGGCCCCACGTGTTTGGGGCCGATCGATGCTCAAGCGGGCCACGCCGTGCATGCGCTCGATGCGCCAGCCTGTCATTTGAATGCCCTTTCGCCAGTTTCTGTTGGTGATCTCTCTCGACTGCGCGCGCGCCCTGCGCCACAAGAGCGGCTGAGGGCGGTTAGCTCAGTTGGCAGAGCATCTCGTTTACACCGAGAATGTCGGCGGTTCGAGCCCGTCACCGCCCACCATTTGACACCAGAGCCATGTCGTCCAAATGGGGAGCCTTAGATGGATGCCGAAGTGATCGTGATTGGCGGCGGGCTGGCCGGCTTGATCGCCGCCGCCAAGGCCGCGCGCGCCGGGTGCCGCGTCATCCTACTGGAGAGCGCCTCTGAATTTGGCGGGCGGGCCCGCACCCGCCCCATCAATGGCTTTCATTTCAATCAGGGGGCGCATGCGCTTTATCGCGCCGGGCCGCTGGAGCGCGGGCTGGCGGAGTTGGGCATCCATGTTTCCGGCATCAAGCCGCCGCTGAAATCCGCGCGGGTATTGCACCAGGGCCGGCTGCATGCCGCCCCTTTTGATCTCCTTAGCCTGCTCGGCACGGGGGTGTTCGATGCCGCCGATAAGCTGGATGCCATGGGCGCGATGGCCAAACTGACGGGATCAGGCTTTGGCGCGCGCGCCGGCGAGACCGCGCAGGCCCTGTTCGCGCGCATGGCGCGCCGCCCCAAAGTGCGGGATTTGCTGGCCGCCCTCATGCGCCTTTCCACCTATGGCAACGCGCCGGATCTGGCCGATGGCGCGGCGGTGCTGGCGCAGATGCGTTTGGCTTTGGATCCCGGCGTGCTCTATCTCGATCATGGCTGGGCCCAGATGGTCGATGCGCTGATCAAAACGGCGCAGGGCGCAGGCGCGCACTTGCATCCGAATCGCGCTGTGGCGCAGATCACGCGCGGTGATGTCTTCAGCGTGGCGATGGCCGATGGCACCAGCCTGAAAGCCCCCTCCTTGATCCTGGCCGTCGGCCCGCATGTGGTCCGCCAGATTGCCGGCGAACTGCCCAAGCTGGAGGCGATCGGCGAAAGCGCCATGCCCGTGATGGCGGCCTGCTTCGATATCGGCCTGGCCCGGCCGGCCGAGGGGGGCGTGAATTTCGTCCTTGGCATCGATCAGCCTTTGTATTTTTCCGTGCACAGCGTGGCCGCGGGCCTGGCCCCGCCGGGCGGCTCCCTGGTGCAGATCCTGCGCTATCTGGCCCCTGGAGAAATGCCCAGCAAGGCGCAGCTGGAAAGCGAGTTCGAGGGGCTGATGGATTTGGCCCAGCCGGGCTGGCGCCCGCTGGAGCAGGCGCGCCAATCCTTGTTCATGATGTTGGTGGCCAATGATTTGCCGCGCGCCGCTTCGGGCGGGCTGGCCGGGCGGGCACGCGTTGAACTGACGGCCTGCCCGGGCCTGTTCGTGGCGGGCGATTGGGTGGGCCAGGAGGCGTGGCTTTCCGATGCGGCCGCGGCCAGCGCAGGCGCAGCGGCGCAAAAGGCGATGGCGTATGTGCGCGGCTTGGGGCCCTAGACCCGTTCCCGAAAAGTGTGAAGCGGTTTTCGGACGAGAACGGGTCTAATCACTTAGTGTAGAGCGGATTCACCCGATTTGACCTGATTCAGTCAAATCGGGATCCGCTCTAAAAGCTACCAGAGCAAGGGGCGCTCCGGCCCGCGCACCCGCTCACGGCACGCCTCATCGGGCAAGCCAAGCTCAGCGAGCACATCGGCGCGCGCCTCATCGAGATTCGGCGCTGGCGGGCGGGTCGCGGCGCCGGAATAGCCGGAGATTTTAAAGGCGCTGCCGGACATCTTCAGCGCGCCCATTTCGGGATCTTCGACATCCACGAACATGCCGCGCGCCGCCAATTGAGGATCGGCGACCACTTGCGCCATATTGTGGATGGGGGCCACGGGCACGCCGGCTTGGCGCAGCAGGGCCACCCATTCGCCAACAGGGCGCAGGCGCAAAGCGGCCTCGATTTCGATCTTCAAGGCCGGTTGATTGACGTAACGGGCGAACAGCGAATCGTAACGTGCATCGGTTTTCAAATCCGGGCGCGCCAATGCATCGCACAAGGCCTGATAGAGGTGCTCATTGGCGCAGGCGATGGCGATCGGCCCATCCTGGGCCTGGAACACGTCGAACGGGGTGATCACCGGATGGCGCGAGCCAGTGGGGGCCTGCGATTCGCCCGTTGCGAACTGGCGTACCAACGCGCTTTCCAGCAGCATGGTTTGCACATCCAGCATGGCGATATCGATAAAGCGCCCTTGGCCGCTGGCGCGCCGCTCATAGAGGGCGGCGCTGACGGCCAAAGCGGCGAAAGCCCCGGCCGCCAAATCGCCAAGCGAAATGCCCAGCCGCAATCCGGGCCCGCCTTCTGGCCCGTTGATGGAGATCATGCCGCCCAGCGCCTGCACGATGAGATCATAAGCCGGCAGGTCTTTATAGGGTCCCGTGGCCCCAAAGCCGGAAATGGCCGCATAGATCAATTGGGGAAAGCGGCCTTTGATATCCTCGTAGCCATAACCGAGCCGCTCCATCGCGCCGGGGCGAAAGTTTTCGACGAGCACGTCGGCACGTGCCAGCAGGCCCTCGAACACCAAGCGATCGCTGGGGGATTTCAGATCCAGGGCCAAGGAGCGCTTGCCCCGATTGATGCTGGCGAAATAGACGCTCTCGCCGTTTTGGAAAGGCGGAAAGGCGCGCGTATCATCCCCGCTGCCGGGCTGCTCGATCTTGACGACTTCCGCGCCCAATTCCCAAAGCAGCGTCGTGGAAAACGGCCCCGCCAAAACCCGCGTGAGATCGAGGATGCGGACGCCGGCCAGGGGCCCGCGCGGAGCTGCGCTCATGATGTTTCGCTTTCTTTGGCTGGCGGCAATGGCGGAATGACCCTGCCAGGATTCATCAGCCCTTTGGGATCCAGGGCCGTTTTGAGGGCGCGCATCAGATCCAGCGCCACGGGAGATTTGCGCGCCCGCATGTCGTCAAGCTTTTGGCGGCCAATGCCGTGTTCAGCCGAGAAAGAGCCCCGATGGAGCGCCACGAGATCGAGGATGGCCCCGGTCACTTCCCCCTCCAAAGGGGCCAAGGCCCCAAGCGGGCCACCCTGCGCCATGGCCACGTTAAAATGGAGATTGCCATCGCCGAGATGGCCAAAGGCGATGACCTGCGCCATCGGCGCGATTTGGGCCACGCGCGCCAAAGCCGCATCATAAAATTCGGCAATGGCCGAAATCGGCACCGAAATGTCATGCTTCAACGCGGCCCCAAAGGCTTTTTCCGAAAGGGGCAGGCGCTCGCGCAGGGCCCAGAAGGCCTGGCGCTGCGCTTCGCTCATAGCGATCGCGGCATCGAGCAGCAGGCCCTCGCTGGCCGCTTCGCTCAGCAGGCTTTCGAGCTCCTCGGCAGCGCCCGCGCTGCGCCCATGGCTGATCTCCATCAACACATGCCAGGGATGGGCGAGCGACAGCGGGCTGCGCGAATCGGGGAATTGATCGCAGACCAGCTTAATGCCCAAAGCGGGCATGGCCTCGAAGGCGGTGACCGCGCCGCGCGTCGCGCCTTTGATATAGGTCAATAACGCCACAGCGCCGGCCAAATCATTGACCGCTGCCAGGGCCGTGCCAAAGGCTTTGGGCTGAGGAAACAATTTGAGGCTCGCGGCGGTAATCACGCCCAAACTGCCTTCTGCCCCAATGAAAACCTGCTTGAGATCATAGCCGGAATTGTCTTTGCGCAAGGCTGTCAAGCCGTCCCAGATGCGCCCATCGGGCAACACCACCTCGAGCCCGAGCACGAGATTGCGCATCATGCCGTAGTGCAGCACACCGACGCCCCCGGCATTGGTTGCGCATAGCCCGCCAATGCTGGCGCTGCCCTCCGAAGCCAGGCTGAGCGGAAAGAGCCGATCATGCGCCTTGGCGCATTCCTGCACCGCGGCCAGAGTGGCACCCGCCTCGACGATCAGGGCATCATTGACGGGATCTACGCTGCGGATGCGATTGAGCCGCTTCAGCGACACCACGATTTCGCCGTCAGGAACAGCGCCCAGCACCAAGCCAGTGGCGCCTCCTTGCGGGCACAGCGGCAGGTTTTCGCGATAGCAAAACCCGATGATTTCGGCACAGGCGCTGACGCTGGCTGGCAAGGCCACGCACAACGCCTGGCCCCCCGCCCTTCCGCGCCAATCGGCGCAAAAGGGGGCGATCTCCTCGGGGGCGGTCAAAACGCCGCCGGGGCCTAGCAGCGCGCCAAAGCGCTCCAGCTGGGTGGGGCTGAGGATCACGGCCCCGCCATTTCGCGCCCAATGGGGTAAAGCAGAAAGCGCGCGTCGTAATACGGGCTGCGTTCGTAAAACCAAGCGAGTCGCGCATCGCCATCGGCCGCGAAGGCGGGATCGGCCTTGAGCTTAGCTTCGAATTCGGCTTTGAGGGCTGGATCGGCCTCAAGCATTTGCTCGGCCAGCGGCGCGATCACATAGCCTTCGATATATTCCGTGCGCTGCAGAATCTCGGGGAAGAAATTCCACGCCAGCAACGAATCGGGGCTTTCGGCTTCCAGCATCGCTGCCGCGAGTAAGCCCAGCGGCTGGGCGGAGGGCACGCGCAAGGAGCCAGGGGGGAATTCTTCCTCCAGCATTTCATGGCGAAACTTGGCGTGCAGCGGGACATGGCCTTCATTGGCCCCCTGCAATTTGGGCTCCAGCAGGCGCACCCGGTCGAGGCGCAGCTTGCGCGGCTGCGTGATTGTCTCGAAGGCGATGCCATGGAGCTTGACGCGCTCGATCAAGGCGGTGGCCGTAGGCGGGATCCACCAGGCGATCGGCAATTGAGCCGTGACATCGGGGGCAAAGCCGAACACGGGCATGTTTTGCGCCTTGGGCTTGCCGAGCCAGCGGATTTCCTCGCGCCCTGACGCCGCCGAGCGGTAGCGCTCAAAGGCCATGCCCTTAAACCCATCGATCGTGTAAATCGGCGCCTCCAGGGCCTTCCAGCTCAGCACGGCTTGGCTGGGCCGGGCCGCGCGATCAGCGGCTATGGCACCCCGCAAAGAGGCCACCTGATCCCCCGCCAAGCGCAGCGCCGCTTCCACGAACACATAGGTGCCAAGAACGCGCTGGCGATAGGGCTTCAGCGAATGCGTTTCCAGCAGCACGCTGGGGATGCGCGCCAGATCGCCATAGCCGGTGGAAAAACGGGCGGTATCGGGATCGTGGGTGATGCCCTTATCGGGATCGCGATTATCCAATGCGCTGACATAATAACCCGGGACATGCCCATTCTTGCTCAGGGCCGCATCGATGGCTGGGCGAAAGCTTTGATCCAGCCAGGCCCCGATGGCCGGGGAGGCGGCGTAATACCCCCTCCAGCCCGAAAAGGCATAGGTGATATCGTATTGATAATCCGTGCCATCGGTGACGTGGAGATCAAGATACAACGCAGGCTGAAAGCGCCGCAGCAGGGCGATCATGGCCCGCATTTCGGGCGTATCGGCCTTCAGATAATCGCGGTTGAGGTTGAGATTTTGGGCATTGGTTCGCCAGCCTTGATTGGCTGGGCCGCGCTGATTGGGCCGATTGAAGGGCGAAGAGCGTTCATGCCCGTCGGCGTTGAAAATCGGCACAAAAACAAGATCAGCGTGATCGAGCAGGCCGTCTTTGCCGCGCAGCGCGATATCGCGCAGCAGCATGAGGCCCGCATCCTTGCCATCGATCTCGCCCGAATGGATGCCCGCTTGGGCCAGCACAACGGGCTTGCCCGCGCCGCCTTTGCTGGCACGCACGAAATACAGCGGCCGGCCCTGCGCCGTTTTGCCAAATTCTTCCAGGGTGAGCAGGTGATGGGAAGCCGCCACCAGCTTTTCCAGCCAGGCGCGCGTGGCGGCATAATCGGGCGTGGTTTCAAATTTGGCCGCCTCCGCCGGGCTGATCCAGGGATCGCCAGGC
>JAKFWI010000220.1 GCA_021731965.1 Hyphomonadaceae bacterium
GGCGCGGTCAAACAAAGCGGCCAGCTGAAAGGCCAGCGCCAAGGCCGCCTCTGCCTCCAAGGCCAGATCCGCCAATACGGCCCGCATGGCGGGCAGATCCACCAGCTTGCGCTGAAAGGCGGCGCGCCGCTGGCAATGATGCATGGCCAGCGCCAAACTGGTGCGCATGATCCCGGCCGAGCCGACCAGGCAATCCAGGCGCGTCAGCTGCACCATGTCGATGATCGTGCGCACGCCGCGGCCGGGCTGCCCCAACCGCTTGGCCCAGGCCGCGCGATATTCGATCTCGCTGGAGGCGTTGGAACGATCGCCCAGCTTGTCCTTGAGCCGCTGGATCTCGATCGCGTTGCGCTGGCCATCGGGCCGCCAGCGCGGCGCCAGAAAGCAAGACAGGCCGGCCTCCTCATAAGCCAGGGTCAAGAAAGCATCGCTCATCGGCGCGGAACAAAACCATTTGTGGCCCGTCAGCTCCACGTCCTCGCCGCTTAACGCGCGGGCCTTGGTGCTATTGGCCCGCACATCCGAACCGCCCTGCTTCTCCGTCATGGCCATGCCAAGGGTGAGCGCGCGCTTTTCCGGCGCGGGCAAAGAGCGCTGGTCATAGCCCAAAGCCACTGCCCCGGCTTGCCAACTGGCGGTCCATTCGGCTTGGCGCAAAGCCGGCAATGCGGCGTAGGTCATGGACATCGGGCAGCAGACGCCGCCATCGGCCCAACCCATCATGATCAGCAAGGCGCTGTGCGCGACATGCCCGCCGGCCGGGTGCATCCAGGCCCGCGCGGCGACGCCGCCTTCCAGCCCGACGCGCATCAGTTCATGATAAGCGGGATGGAAATCGACCTCATCGATGCGCCGGCCGTAGCGATCGAAAGGGGTGAATTGGGGCGGGTGGCGATCGGCCTGCCGGCCAAGATCACGCACGCTTTCCTGGCCCAATTGGGCCCCGAACGCCGCCAGATGCGCGGACTGCGCAGCCTTGCCGTCAGGCTGCAAAGCGGCCTCGACAGCCCCGCTCAGCATCGCATCGTGCGTATAGACATTCACGTCGCCAAGCGGTTCGGCCTGATTGGTCACGTCATGCGTGGCCAGATGATCGCGGGGCAAATAGGGGCTCATGGCCAGCGATTATGGCTGAGGCGCGCATGGGGGGCAATGCGTGCTTCGCGGATGGCGCGGGCGGGCCTGGGAAGACTGGAGGACGCGGTTTCCGTCATCCTGGGGCGGGCTTTGCCCGAACCCAGGATCCATGGATGTGCGCGCGGCTCTGGATCCTGGCCTTCTCGCTGCGCTCGAAACCAGGATGACCCTTACCTCCCCCGCCTACGGGAGAAATGCGCGCAGCGCGAAAGGAGGGCTTGCATCGAGCAAAAACCTTCCTATCTGCATATCTGCAATTGTTTGAAGGTATGCAGACATGCCCCAACGCGCCGGTGTGGCCCGAGAATTGGCGGAGATCTTCAAGATCTTGGCCCATCCAGATCGCATCCGGATCGTGGAGGAATTGCGCCCCGGTGAGGCCGATGTGCACAGCCTGGCCGCGCGCCTTGGCCTGACCGACACGCGCATTTCCCAGCATTTGGCCCTGATGCGTCCCCACCGCCTGGTGGAAGAGCGGCGCGACGGCCGGCACCATCTCTACCACCTCACCCAGCCCGACATCGCCCAATGGGTCACGCAGGGGCTCAGTTTTTTGGAAGGGCGCCAGCACGCCGTCACGCCCGAGGCCATCGCCTTTGTGCGTAGGGCCTGGTCCGCCTGAGGGGCCAAACCTGCCTCTCTTCTTCCTTCACATCATCCACTCGATCAGGAGATCAAAATGCCAAAATTTGCAGCCGGCGTCGTGAAATTCCAGCAAGAAGTGTTTCCCGAAAAGCGCGAGCTGTTCGAGAAATTGAGCGCGGGGCAAGCCCCCGAAGCCCTCTTCATCACCTGTTCCGATTCCCGCATCGAAACGGCGATGATCACCCAGACCGATCCGGGTGATTTGTTCATCTGCCGCAATGCCGGCAATATCGTGCCGCCGCATTCCACGCAGACGGGCGGCATGACCGCCTCGATCGAGTTTGCCGTGGGCGTCCTGAAAGTGCCCCACATCGTGGTGTGCGGGCACACCGAATGCGGGGCCATGAAGGGCGCGCTCAATCCTGCCGGCATCACCCATTTGAACCATGTCAGCGAATGGCTGGGCTATGCCAAGGCCGCCGTCGATATCGTCCATGCCATCGGCGAAGGGCGCAGCGAAGAAGATAAAATGCTGATGCTGCTGGAGCAAAATGTTGTGCTGCAGCTCCAGCATCTGAAAACGCACCCGACGGTGGCCGTGGCCTTGGCGCGCGGCGCGCTGCAATTGCACGGCTGGGTCTATGACATCAAGACTGGCGATGTTTGGGCCTATGACGAGAGCCAGAACAGCTTCCAGCCCGTGCACGAGCGCTATGCCAAGGAAGTTGCGGCGCTGCTTCAGCATTCCCATTTGGCTTGATGAGGCCAGCAGCCATGACCCATTCCAACACCTCCCCTCGCTTCGCTGGTTTCGGCCGCGATCTCTTGGCCTCTTTGGTCGTCTTTCTCGTGGCTTTGCCTTTGTGCATGGGCATTGCCATCGCCTCGGGCGCACCGCCGGCCTTGGGCCTGGTCACGGGGGTGATCGGCGGGCTGGTTGTCGGCGCGATCGCGGGATCGCCCTTGCAGGTGAGCGGCCCGGCGGCGGGCATGGCCGTTTTGGTTTATGAATTGGTGCAGGCCCATGGGCTGGCCATGCTGGGGGTTGTCGGCCTCATGGCCGGCGCGATCCAATTTCTGGCCGGCGCACTCAAGCTTGGCCAATGGTTTCGGGCGATTTCGCCTTCTGTGATCCAGGGCATGCTGGCCGGCATCGGCGTGTTGATCTTCGCCTCGCAATTCCATGTCATGTTGGATGATGTCCCGCGCAGCGGCGGCCTCGCCAATCTGATGTTCATCCCGGAGGCCATCGGCAAAGCGATTACGCCGATCGGCATGTCCCAGCACCATCTCGCGGCCTTCATCGGCGTGGCCACCATCCTTGCCATCCTGGGTTGGAACAAATTTCGCCCGGCCGGGCTCAAGATGGTTCCTGGCCCGCTGATCGGCGTGCTGGTTGGCTCGGGGCTGGCCGCCGCGCTGGGCTTTGCCATCAAGAAAGTGAGCGTGCCAAGCGATCTGGGCCAGGCCCTCAATATCCCCACTCTGGACGGTCTGTTGCAAGGCGCGATGAATCCGGAAATCCTGGCTCTCGGCGCGATCTTTGCCTTTGTCGCCAGCGCCGAAACGCTGCTGTGCGCCACCGCCGTGGATCAGATGCACACCGGCCCGCGCACCAAATATGATCAGGAATTGCGCGCCCAAGGCGTGGGCAATTTGCTCTGCGGGGCGCTGGGCGCGCTGCCGATGACGGGCGTCATCGTGCGGTCTTCGGCCAATGTGCAGGCCGGGGGGCAAACCCGCTTATCCGCCATCCTGCACGGGGCCTGGCTGCTGCTGACCGTGGCGGCCTTGCCCTGGTTGCTCAACCACATCCCGACTTCGGCGCTGGCGGCGATCCTGGTTTATACCGGCTATAAGCTGCTGAATATCGCGCAAATTCGTCGCATTGGCCGCTTTGGCAAAATGGAATTGGCGATCTATGGCATCACGCTGGCGGGCGTGGTGTTTGTGGATCTGCTCACGGGCGTATTGGCCGGCTTTGCCCTGGCCACCATCAAGCTGGTCTATACCTTCTCGCATCTGCAGATCACCACCAAGATCGATGCCGGCCAGCGCCGCGCCGATCTCGTGCTCAAAGGCAGCGCCACCTTCTTCTCCATCCCGCAATTCTCAGCGGCCTTGGAGGCCATCCCCGCCGGCCTGGAAACGCATGTCCATGTCGAGCATCTGGATTATATCGATCACGCCTGCCTGGATGCGCTGGCCGCCTGGGAAAAGCAGTATCAGGCCGGCGGCGGCACGCTGATTGTGGAATGGACCGAGTTGGCACAGCGCTATTCGCGCCGATCGGCGCAGGTGAAGGATATCCCCGTCGGCGCTGTCAAATAGGTTAGCGATTGGCGGCGGTAGGGGGCCAAGCCCCCGCCCGCCGGCAAGGCTCAATCACCCCGCGCCAGGATCGTCAACCGGCCGCGGCCAAGCTGACTGGCCTCCAAAATGCAGGTTTCAAGATAGAGCGGCGCGCCGACTTCCGCGCCCGCCGGCGGCGCTGTCAGGCACAATTCGGTGCCGATCACCCGCAATTGGTGGCTGGCTTCATCATATTGCCAGATTGGCTTTGCGGCATTGCGCCAATCCACATTGGTTACCAATACAGGCGCGCCGCGCAAAGCAATTTTACCTTGACGGGGCAAGGTGACGCTCAACTCAACTGCTTTATCGCCGCGCGCGACGAACTTGGATTGGACCGGAGTCTGGCGGTGCTGGCCGGTGCACAATTCCACGCTATAGGCCTTGGCCCGCTGCGGGATATCAAAATGCGTGCAGCCGGGCCAATAATCGCCCAGGGCTGGCACAACCTGCGCCGCGCGCTGCTTGCCGACATAGAGCACGCCGCCCACCAGCTCAAAGCGCTGGTTCTCCCCGCCCCAGCAATCCCACAATGCCAATAGCCGCACCGGATCGGGCACGGAGGGCAGCCAGCCTTGCGATTCAGCACAAACGCCAGGCCCCATGGAAATATCCGCCGCTGTGGGCCAATCCATGGCCCCCACTTCGCCGGCGCCAGCCACGCCGCCGGTAATGGCGGCATCGGCGCTGCGTAGCGCGTCCTGTTTTGGGGCAGCAGCCAAGGCATTCCCCGCCAGCGCGCACAGGCTGATCGCGCCAATCACAGTATGTCGCAGCATGGTTTTCCTCTCCCGCAAATGGATTAAATGCTCACAATGGGCGGGGCCGTGCAGGTTTCGTGCCTCTTTGCGGAATGGGCCGGCAATCCTTGTTTCTGCACCTCTTCCCAATTTCTCCACAATTGATCAGCATGCAGCCGGTGCAGCGCCAAAAAGCGAGCCAAAAAAGGGCAATCTCATGAAAAGCTGGGCTGTGGCCATTGCACTGGCGATCACGGCGATCTCTCCGGCGCGGGCCCAAGCGCCAGAGCAAGCGCCAACGCAGGCCCCAACGCTTGCCGATGAAGAAGTCATCGTCACGGGGGAGCGCTCTGGCCCGCGCGTGTGGCGCATCAGCAAGGATGGCCATGAATTGGTGGTGTTTGGCACCATTTCCCCCTTGCCCAAGGGGGTGACTTGGAAATCCAAAACGGTGGAAACCTTGATCGGCGATGCCGATCTCGTCACCTCCACTTCAATTTCCGTTAAATTTGCTGAGCTTGGGCCCATCAAGCTGGTTGGCCTGCTTTTGGAATTGCGCAAGCAAAGCAAGATCGCTGACGGCGCGAAGTTGAAGGATGTGCTCGATCCTGATCTCTATGCCCGCTTTTCGGCGGCGCGGGCGCGCTATGGCGCATCTCCTGATGAATGGGAAACCCTGCGCCCGATAGCCGCCGCTGGGCGCCTGCGTGAACAAGCCTATGATCAGGCCAATATTCGCAGCCAAAGCCTGTTCGCCGAGGTAAGAAAGATCGCCAAAAAGAAGAAGCGCAAATGGAAGGAGGCGCAAGTCACGTTCAAAGGTAATGCCAAAGCCGCTTTGCGCGAGGCCTTCGCAGTGGCCGATCAGAATGAAATCGCTTGCTTGAAGGAAACCCTCGATCGCTTGGAACTCGATCTGCCCAGCCAGCGCAACAGGGCCAATGCCTGGGCCCGCGGCGATGTGACCGCTTTGCGGGCGATGCCGCAGCCCCAGCGCGGGCGATCCTGCGAAAATGTGCTGCGCGGCTCCAAGGAGCTGTCCGCCTTGCTGGACCAAGGCAATACGCAATGGCGGGCCATCATCGATGAATCGCTGAAAAATAACGCCTCCACCTTTCTAGCCGCCAATATCGATACGTTACTTTTTGGCGATTTCCTGAAATCTTACCGCGACAGGGGCTATAAGATCGAGGAGCCATGATGCATTCATCCCACTCCGCTTTGGCCGGTGCCGCGCTTTTGACCCTCGGCGGGTGCGCGGCGGCGGGCTTGCCCAACGCCCCCTTGCATCCCAAGGCGGAGGCTCAGGCCGCCCCAGCGGCCTTGGCCCCCTTCGCGGGCGATGGCCCGGTCACCGATTTTGAGCATTGGCAACAGCGCCGCGCACCGTTGCTGCGCCAGACCTTCGCCCAGGGCATATACGGGGCCTATCCCGCGCCTTTGCCCGCGCACGTTTTGGGGCGCGAGATCATCGCCGCTCATGCCTTTGGCGGTTTGGGCAGCGTGGAGCAATGGGAGATCGGCCTCGGCGAAGATCGCGGTGCGCCGCGTTTCCGCTTCCATCTGGCTTTGGTGCTGCCCAGCGCCGCTAAAGGCCCGGTTCCGCTGGTGCTGATGCAGAATTTTTGCGGCAATGCCGCTGCGTTGCGCAAATTCAAGGGCATCTCGGCACCCGCCAATGGGGGCTGCGAAACCGGCTGGTTTTCGCGCCTGATGGTCACATCCATTTTCGGCAGCCGCATCCAGGAGCCGCCCTTTCACCAGGCGTTGCGGCGCGGCTATGGCATTGCGGCCTTCTATGCCGGGGAAATCGTGCCCGATGCGCCTGGCCCCTCCACCTTTGCGGCCCTGGAGGCGCTGACACCCGCCGGCACCGCACCCGATCAGCGCACCGGCGCGATCCTGGCCTGGGCCTGGGCCTATAGCCGCGCCTATGAGGCGCTGATCAGCGATTCCCGCTTTGATGGGTCCCGCGTCGCGCTTTGGGGGCATTCCCGCAATGGCAAGGCCGCCCTCGCGGCCGCTGCCTTCGATCGGCGCCTGCCCGCCGTGATCGCGCTGCAGCCGGGCACGGGCGGCGCCTCCCTCGGGCGGGACGATGTGGGCGAAAGCATTGAAGAAATCACCAAGGCCTATCCGCATTGGTTTGCGCCGGCCTATCGCGCTTATGCCGGGCACCATGAAGATCTGCCGATGGATCAGCATCAGTTGATCGGGCTGATTGCACCGCGGCCCGTGCTGATCGGCGGGGCACGGCGCGATGTCTGGTCTGATCCCAATGGCGCGCTACTGGCGCTGCGCGGGGCCGATCCGGTCTATCAACTCAGCGGGGCCCCGCCCTTTCAGCAGGTTGATCCGCGCCAGCCCGAGATGGACAAGCCACTTGCTTATTACATGCGCCCCGGGCTGCACGGCGTGCATCAAAGCGATTGGGATCGCGTGCTCGATTTCCTAGATACGCAATGGGGGGCAAAAGCGCGGTGAACCCGCTCAGCCCGCGCCGAATTGCTCGGCCCATTGCGCGATCTGCGCATCTTCGATCTTCTTGAACAGCAATTCGGGAGGCGTGATGGCCAAGCCGCGCGGCAAGGCATCCAGCAGGCCCATGTCGCTGGCGATTGGCCAATTGCGATTTTTCATGGGAACACCAAGCCCATCCAGCACCGCCCCCGCCGCATCGGGGATGAAAGGCTGGGAAAGGATGGCCAGCACGGCGCACAGATTTAAGCCCGTGCGCACGCCCAGCGCAGCAGCCTCCGGATCGGTTTTGATCGCCGTCCAGGGCGCGGCGATCTGCAGATATTCATTGCCGATGGCCCAAAGGGCACGCAGTTCGGCTGCGGCCTTACGAAACTCCATGGCCTCATGATGGGCGGTCAGCGCCGTGATGCCGGCCGCCAGCCGCTGGGCCAAGGCCGTTTCGCGCTCTCCGGGCGCGCCGCCACCTGGCACTTTGCTTTCGAAGCGCGCAGCGCAAAAGCGGGTGATCCGGTTGATCAGATTGCCAAAAACGTTGGCGAGGTCGGAATTCACGCCAAGCTGCAAGGCTTCCAGCGTGAAGGCGCTATCGGCGCTTTCGGGGGCATTGGCCAAGAGATGCCAGCGCCAGCAATCGCTGGGCAGCACATCCAGTGCCTGATCCATGAAAATGCCGCGCTTTTCGCTGGTGGAGAATTTGCCCCCATACCAGGTGACCCAATTGAACGCCTTCAGCCGATCCACCAGCTTCCAGGGCTGATTTGAGCCCATGATGGTGACCGGGAAGCTGACGGTGTGGAAGGCCACATTATCCTTGCCCATGAACTGGATGTAGGTGACATCGCCCGCGCCCTGATCGGTGCGCCACCAGCGCGCCCAATCCACGCCCGCTTCCTGCGCGCAGGCGATGTATTCGATGGGCGCATCGAACCAGACATAAAACACCTTGTTTTCAAAGCCAGGCCGGGGCCCCTCCCGGCCCAAAACCGGCACGCCCCATGATAAATCGCGGGTGATGGCGCGATCGATCAAGCCCTCATCCAGCCATTTATAGGCGATGGAGCGCGCCAAGCTGGGCCAGTCTTCCGCCCGATCCACCCAGGCGCGGATGCGCTCCTGCATTTTGGGCTGGAGCAGGAACAAATGCGCCGTATCGCGCACTTCCAATTGCGTCGAGCCGGAAATCTTGGAGCGCGGATTGCGCAAATCCACGGGATCGAGCAGCGAGCCGCAAGAATCGCATTGATCGCCCCGGGCGCGCTCGAAGCCGCATTTGGGGCAAGTGCCCTCGACATAGCGATCGGGCAAAAAGCGCCCATCGGCGATGGAATAGATCTGCTTGGAAACCCGCTCCTCGATCAGCCCATTTTCTTCCAGAGCTTCGGCGAAGGCCTGGGTCAAAGCCCGGTTTTGCGGGCTGGAAGAGCGCCCAAAATGATCAAAGGACAGGGCAAAGCCATCGCAGGCCTGCTTTTGGATGGCAAATTGCGCATCGCAATAGGCGCGCACATCTTGGCCGGCCTCGGCGGCAGCAAGCTCGGCCGGGGTGCCGTGCTCATCGGTGGCGCACAAAAACAGCACTTCATGGCCCTGGAGGCGGCGAAAGCGCGCATGCGCATCGGCCGGCAGCATGGATCCGGCCAGATTGCCCAGATGCTTGATGCCGTTAATGTAGGGAAGCGCAGAGGTGATGAGAAAGCGGGCCATGGGCTGCATGTAGAGCCGTGCGCCAGCGCTGCGCAAGATGGCGCATGGGGCAGCCAGCGCCAGTCATGCCACTGTCATTTGCCCGGGCAAGGACTTGAAGTTTAACTACAATCCCGCTTAAGCTGGGAAATCGATTATAGCATTCGTTGTGTGCGCGTTACCTTTTCCTTGCCTCGAGCAATACGGAGTAGGCATGCCCCCGAGCCATACACCTGACAGCGAGACACGCAGGCAGGCGCAGCTATTGGAGGCCTTCGCGGGCCTTGATCGGATCATCCAGGCGCTGGATGGGATGCGCATTACCAATCCCCGCCGCGTGTATTTAACGGTTTTGCGCGATGAGCTTGAGCGCGAGCTCGAGGCGATCTGGCACGAAACACCCAATCCCACAGAACTCGGCGCGGATTGGGATGAGACCACGGCGCATTTGTGGGCGCGCGCCTGCTCGATCTGGGCCCCAGCGCGCTAAACTTATCGAAAGTGGGCCTCTTCGGGTAAAATCAGCAATTCCCCCGGCGTAACCAGGCGGTCACGCGCGGCGACAGCTTGGGCGCTCAAGGCGGCTTGAGCCCGGGGCCCGCGCGCTCTATCCACGCTGGAAAGCACGTATGCAGATCCAGGGAGGATCGCTTTGACGCAAACCCTACCCGCCAAAAGCCGCAGCAAAAGCGAGACAAGCCCCGGCCCGGCCAATCCCCTGCCCGATTGGCACAGGGTGGCCGAGATCGTCTGCCTGTCACGCGCGCTGGATGCGCTGGAAGAGCAGCGCCTGGTGCCGGAAAAGCAGGTGCTGTATCAATTCTCGGCGCGCGGGCACGATGTGGCGCAAGTGATTTTGGGCTTGGCCTTGAACGATAAGCGCGACGGCGTATGCGGTTATTACCGCTCGCGCCCCATGCTGCTGGCTTTGGGTGTGCCGCTGGCGGACGCGCTGGGCTCCGCCATGGGGCGATCGGGCGGCTATTCGGACGGGCGCGATATCGGCGTGGTGTTTAACTACCCCAACCCAATTGGCGCGCAGGCCTTGCCCATGTGCGGGGGAGTCGGCGCGCAATTCACGCCCACCGCGGGCTGGGCCCAAGCCTTGGAATATCAGCGCACCCAGCTGAAGGATCCTGCCGCGGGGCGCGCCATCGCCGTGGCCCTGGGCGGGGATGCATCGGTTGCCACCAATGGCTTTTGGGCTGCCTTGACCATGGCCACGACGCTGAAACTGCCGATGCTGTTTTATATCGAGGACAATGGCTTTGGCATTTCGGTGCCCTCTTCGCTACAAACTCCTGGAGCCGATATCGCCGCCAATCTGGCCAGTTTTTCTGGCCTGCACGTGCTTTCCGGCGATGGCGCGGAGCCAGAGGAGGCCGCCCGGCTGATCCACGACGCCATCGCGCATGTGCGGAGCCGCTCCGGGCCGTGCTTGCTGCGCCTCACCGTGCCGCGATTGCAGGGCCATTCCTTCCAGGATACCCAAACCTATAAAAGCGAGGCGCTGGTCAAGGCGGAATGGGCGCGCGATCCCTTGCCGCGGCTGAAAGCGCGCTTTGCCGATAGCGCTTGGCAGAAGATCGCGCAGGCGGCAGACGCGCACGTCGAGGCGGCGCTGCAAGAGGCCCAAGCGCGCCCGCCCGCGAACCCGGCCACCGTTCTGCGCGGCGTGTTCTTTGAAGGGCCCGGCGCCCACGTATCGGAAGCGGCGCCGCTCCCCGAAGGCCCGCGCATCAATATGGTCACCGCCATCCGCCGCACCCTCGATGGTGAGCTAAGCGCCAATCCGCGCATGGTCATCTTCGGCGAAGACATCGGCCCCAAAGGTGGGGTGCATGCCGTCACGCTTGGCCTGCAGGACAAGTTCGGACCGGAGCGCGTGTTCGACACCAGCCTGTCCGAGGAAGGCATAATCGGGCGCGCCGTGGGCATGGCCTTGGCCGGTTTGCTGCCCGTGCCCGAAATCCAGTTTCGCAAATACGCCGATCCGGCGGTGGAGCAGATCAATGATTGCGGCACCATGCGCTGGCGCACCAATAACCGCTTCGCCGCGCCCATGGTGGTGCGCATGCCGGTGGGCTTTTTCAAATGCGGTGATCCCTGGCATTCCATGACCAATGAAGTGCAATTCGTGCACGCCCCCGGTTGGCGGGTGGCCTGCCCTGCAAACGCCGAGGACGCCGTGGGCCTGTTGCGCACGGCGCTGCGCGGCCAAGATCCGGTAATGTTTCTCGAGCACCGCGCCATGCTCGATGCGGCCTGGGCGCGCCGGCCTTATCCCGGCGATGCCTATGTGCTGCCCTTCGGGCGCGCCAAGATCACCCGCCCCGGCGATGATCTCACCCTGGTCTGCTGGGGCGCGATGGTGGAGCGCTGCGAAGAGGCAGCCCAAGGGCGTTCATGCGAGATCATCGATCTGCGCACGCTGGCCCCTTGGGATAGCCAAGCCGTGCTCACCTCGATCGCCAAAACCCGCCGCTGCCTTATCGTGCATGAGGATTTGCGCACGGGTGGCTTTGGGGCTGAGATCGCGGCCGTGGTCGCTGAAGAGGCCTTCCTCGATCTCGACGCGCCGGTCGCGCGGCTGACCATGCCCGACATCCCCAGCCCCCATCACCCGGCTTTGCTGGAAGCGGTGGTCCCCGACATCGCCGCTATTCGCGCGCGCATCGATTTCCTGATCGGGTATTGAGGCCATGAGCGAGTTGGAAATCCGCGCCCCGCAGGATCAAGAGGGCACCAAATCAGCCATCCGTGCCTGGCTGAAGCAGCCAGGTGACAGGGTGCGGGCGCATGAAGCCCTGGTGGAATTGGAAACCGATAAGGTGGCGCTGGAAGTCGCCGCCCCAGAAGATGGCGTCTTGCTGGAAATCCTGGTGCAGGACGGCGATGTCCTGCCCGGGCAAATCCTGGCGCGCTTCGGCCAAAGCCAAAACTTGGGCAAAACCCCGCAAGCGGCCGCTTTACCCACTTCCTCGCAAGCACCCGCGCCGACGGCCAGGCCCGCTTCGCGCAGCATCGCCAGCTTTGATGCGGGCCTGCGGCTTTCGCCCTCCGTGCGCCGGTTGTGCGCCGAGCATCAGCTCGATCCGCGCGCCGTCACAGGGGCTGGGCGCGGCGGGCGCATCACCTTCGCGGACATCGAGCGCCATTTGGCAGGCGCGCAACAAGAAGCGGTGCAAATCATCGCCCATTCACCCATGCGCCGACGCATCGCTGAGCATATGGCGCAATCGGTGCAAACCGCGCCGCACGTCACCGCGCTGTTTGAGGCCGATTGCAGCGCCATTTTCGCCCATCGCGCAGCCAATCGGCAAGCGGCGCAGGCGCAAGGCATTCCGCTCACCTACACCGCCTATTTCGTGGCCGCCGCCGCTTTGGCCATGCAGGCTGCGCCCGCCGTCAATTCCCGCTGGCATGACGCGCACTTGGAAGTGTTCCGCGACGTGCATGTCGGCGTCGGCGCGGCTTTGCCGGATGGGGGACTGATCGTGCCGGTCTTGCGCGACGCGCAGCGCCTCTCTTTGCTGGAGATCGCCGCCGGCCTGGCGGATCTTACCGAGCGCGCCCGCCTTGGCCGCTTGACCAAAGCCGATGTCACGGGCGGCACCTTTTCCATCTCCAATCACGGCGTATCGGGCACGCTTTTGGCCGCGCCGATCATCATCAACCAGCCGCAAAGCGCCATTCTGGGCATTGGCAAGCTGACAAAGCGCGTGGTGGTGCGCGAACTGGCCGGCCAAGATGCCATGCTGATCCGGCCGATGGCCTATGTGACGCTGACCATCGATCACCGCGTGCTGGATGGAGCGCAAACCAATGCCTGGCTCACCCGCTTTGTGGAG
>JAKFWI010000251.1 GCA_021731965.1 Hyphomonadaceae bacterium
TGACTACGTAATCTGGCAGAGTATCTTCACTTTGGGCGATCATCTTCGCCTTTTGACATGGCGAAAGACCGTGCGCAGCTATGCTATCCTTATGCTTTCAATTGGCTTTCTAGCAGTTTTGAGCGCGACCCCGCTCGGTGCTTCCGTAGCCAAAGCAGCCCAACTCACCGCCAGTGAATGTGCCGGGCCATGCGCTTCGGCGTGCAGTAAGTTCAAAAGCCCCAGGGACTTTGGAGCTTGCGTGGGAAATTGTGTCGAGTTTTGTGCCAATTAAAATTGGTTTCGTCGTTGGGGAGCGCTGACCACCGCGCTCCCCTTGCTGCGTACGATGCCCGAAGGTGCGATATGAAGGCTGTTGCAGCTAGCCTATGTTGCTTAATACCACTAGCAGGGTGCGATAATCAATTGAACCCGAATACCAATGCCAAAGCGGCAATTATAGAAGGCATTAGTCTATCGCCATGCCGATCCATGCTGAGAGCAAAACCTCCAACAACTGAATACCAAATATCTTACAAACTTGGCACGAAGGATGGGTTTCACACTGTTTTAAAGCGAAAAGCCACTCATTCCGATGCGGGCCTGCAAATCACACAAGACACCTTCTTCGTCGGCGGCCAGCCAATCGCGCAACGGCAAACATCGGAGTGGTTTGGGCTTCTTGTGGTTGAAGTCGTCGCCGGCACTGAAAAATATGTACTCATGTCCAATGATCTGAAGCCGGAAGTATTCACGCGACTGTTGGCTGGCCGAGAGGCCACGATCAAGGGGCAGTTTCGCTCCAACCTCGGCGGCACTCCGGCAAGGGGGAATGTTACGGCAAATATTTCACTGCTTGGCTGCAAGCCGAGTGATTCCGGGGCGGACATCCACGTATTCCGCGTGCGGGAAAATGAAGGCAGCAAAAAAACACAAAGTGAAGTTGACCTCGACGTGGCGCGGGGCGTTGTGATCGAGTCCCGTGTCATCGGTGGAACAGGCGCTATCATGCGATTGACGGAGTGATGCGATAATGCGCGGCAAGATGGCGTGGCTTAGTACTGCAGCTTGCTTGATGTCCGTTTTGGCGCTTTCAGGCCTTGCATTTTGGCCACGAGAACGCCAGCCCAGTCTAGAATTCGCTGTGCTGAATTACGGAGAGATTTTCGATGCGGTGCCGGCTGTGGGCAGTGTACGCTCACTCAATACTGTAGAGATCGGGGCGGAGATTTCAGGACAAGTTATTGAAGTTCTGGTGGAGGCTAATGATAAGGTTTCAGCCGGGCAGATACTGGCGCGGATCGAATCGGCACCGCTTGCTGCCGCAGTAGATCGCGCGCGCGCCCGGCTAGCTGACTCGGATGGGGCCTTGGCACTGGCGCGTGCGCACTTGGAAGCCGCCGTGATCATATACAATCGCACCGCGTTTCTGACGGAGCAGCGTCTGTTGCCCGCGGTGAAACTGCAGGAGGAGAAAACCCAACGCCTGGCCGCGGAAATCTCTTTCTCTCGCGCCTCGGCTTTGGCAAAGGAAGCGCGGCAAAGCTTAGAACAGGCCCGGCTCGATCAAACGAAAGCGGTAATCCGCAGTCCTATCGACGGATTCGTGCTGGAGCGAAAGGTCGATGCCGGGCAAACGCTGAACTCCGCCCTCAGTACTCCCTCGCTGTTTGTGGTTTCATCTGGGCTGCGGAAAGTCCAAGTGAACGCCATGATTTCCGAGGCGGACGTGGCGCGCGTAAAACCGGGCATGGAAGCAAATGTTCGGGTGGAGGCTTATCCCAATGAGGTATTTTCGAGCCAAGTTGTACGTGTCTTGCGCAGCCCCCATCTGGAAGGTCGCTCTGTCACATACATCGCTGTTATCTCCACGGGTGACGAGAATGAGCGATTGTTGCCGGGCATGACCGCCAATGTGGAAATCATCAATTCACAAGCTGCCGGCGTGCTCGTTCTGCCCCGCAGCGCGCTTGATGTTTTTTATCAGAAATACGAAACCCCTCTAAGCGAGGCACAAATCGCCTCAATGTTTGAGAGAGACGGCGAAGTTTCATTGGCGGCCCGATACGGCGCGATGATCGGAAACTATTTCAAGCACCGCCTTCAGTGGGTGCTGGTCGAGCGCCAGGGGAAGCTTTTTGTGGCACCCGTGCGGCCGGGCAAGCAGGATGCAGTCTCTTTTGAGGTCATTGTTCCGAAAGAGCACATACTCGCGCGCGAAGTGCAGCTTAAGCCCGGCGATAGAGTGGTCACCCGGGTAGGAGCGTGACCAGCCAGCCGAGTTTCCACTTGGAGGTGAGCGGGCTGAGACGTCGCTTTCGAACTGGAAACCGCTCAGTCGAGATATTGCATGGCCTTTCATTCAAAGTCATGCAGGGACAAATGCTTTGCGTTTTGGGGCCGAGTGGCAGCGGCAAAAGCTCACTTCTAGCGCTGCTCGCCGGCATGGATGTGCCAGATGCGGGGGAGATTTTTGCTGGTGACGTGGCAGTGCACCGCCTCGCACCCGCCGCCGCTGCTGTCTGGCGGGGCCGGCATCTTGGCTTTCTGTTTCAAGATGCAGGATTGATCGAGCGCATGAGTGCCCTGGATAATGTTGCGATTCCACTACTTTACGCACGGTGCCCGTTGCATTTGCGCCGCGAGAAGGCGCTCGCCTGCTTACGCAGTGTTGGCATCCCCCATTTGGCAGAGCAAATGGTTGATGTGCTTTCTGGAGGAGAGAGGCGTCGAGTGGGCTTTGCTCGGCTGCTAACGGTATCGCGGCCGCTCATTCTCTGCGACGAGCCAACAACGGGGCTGGATGGCACCAATGCCGCTGAGGTTATCTGGACACTTCAGCGCATGCGTAATGAAGGTGCAGCGCTTGTGGTGGCCACACACGATCCCAAGGTGGCGGCAATTGCCGATGCTCACATCGAAATCCCTTTGGGCGCTGCGGTTTAGGTAAAGCGGATGCGCGCAGCTGATAATCTACGAACCGCAGCGTGGGCCTTTAAAGCCCGCCCAGCGCGCATGGGGGCATTGTGCGTGGCCCTTGCCTGCACGTTGATATCGGTTTCAACCCTTGCATCCGTGGTTGCGGGCTATTCTCGTCAGATCGAGGAGTACACCTTTGGCGATCTTGCGCGGCGCATAAGCATCCAGGAAAACACGTTTTTGCTCGATCGCTTTGGACCACCGCGCATCGAGCATCTCAGAGCCCTGCAAAAGCGCGTGCCAGAGTTGGCGGGGGCAAGTGCTTGGCGGTCAACCCGGGTGACAGTCAAGCACGCGAAAACAGAAATCAGTTTACCTTTGCTGGGTGTGTATAGCGAAACTGGCGCGGGTTTGGCGACGCTAATTGTGGCGCAGGGCCGCTCCTTCTCTACGGAAGAACTTGGCGAAGCGTACCGCGGAGAGCGGCGAATTTGCGTGCTCGGAGCATTTGCCCGGCGCCAGCTTTGCAAAGAGAATCTGGCCTGCGGCATCGATAGCATTCGGGTAAACGGGGTGCAGTGCGCCGTGATTGGGGTTTTGCAGGCTCCACATGGCCTCGCCGAGCAAAGCTTATCCGACGCTGTGATCACACCGTTTTTTAGCGCTGCGCGCCTTTTTGAACGTGACAGTGAAATCGACGTTCGCGGTGCCGAACGGCTAGAACTCACTGTTCGGGAGGCCACTAAAACTGATGCAGTTCGCGAAAGGGTCGCCCAGGAAATGCGCGCACTATACGGTTCCCCCCTTTCAGCGCCGCCGCCGTTTCAATTCGCCAACGATGCTAGCAGTTTGGAATTGCTGGCAAACCAGCGCACCGCTTTCGCGGGGCTGTTGTTGGTGGTCATCACCGCCGCGGGGGTTGGCGGCTTTGTGAGTTTTGCCGGAATCATGGCGGGCATGGTCAATGAACGGCGTCGGGAAATTGCGCTACGATCAGCTTTCGGCGCGCGCGCCAGCGATATCGTCTGGCAGGTCCTGACTGAGGCGGCGTTACTTGCGCTTTCGGCGGCACTCGTCGCTGCTCTCGTTACGACAGGGATCGTGCTGTTGCTCGATCGTTTTGGCAGCGCACCTGTCGCGCTGGATGGCACGGTTTTGGCTCTGACCTCGGTTCTGGCCGTGATCATCTCGCTGACCGCTGCCTATCCTGTGGCCCGCAGCGCCATTGAGCGCCGAGGCGGCCTGCTCTCTGGCTGATCACATGCGCTGCTCCCAATCCAAGTCGATCGGCTCAACCAGAGCTAAAACCTTCGTTCAGTAGTTTGAAATGCCGGCCTCCGGCCGAACAAACCTTGTTGACGCAAACCAGCAAGTGAAAGCCGGATCAGCCAAACATGCGCGCGAGTTCCGGCGGGAAGCCGGCGGGCGTCACTTGCGGCCAAAACACGAAGGCGCGCTCCTTGAAATCATACATCAGCAGCAGCACGCCAGATTCGCTGAAGGCAGCGGTGAAGGGCTCCAGCACCGAGCCCAAAGCCTCACGCGGGGCCGGCAGCACCATGCAGCGATGAAAGCCAGAGGATTTGGGCGCGGCCAGCATCAATTGACCCAGGCTTTTGAGCACGTCTTCCAGTTCGGCGGCGGCGCGGATCTCGAAGGCGATGGCCAGATCGCGCCGGCGCATGGCGAAATCGGCACGGTAAGGCCCGTTCTTCAATTCCTCGACCTCAAAGCCAAGGCCGTGCAAATGCTCGAACAAGGCCTGGACGACCTTGGCATGGATGCGGTGCTGGCGTGCCACGCGCGGCGAGGCGCGATAGAGCTCCGCCTCGTCCTGGTCATCGCTGGCCACAGCCAAGGCGCCGAGGCGCTCGATATGGCGCTCGAATAAGGGATTGAGCCCGGCCAAGGCCAAAAGGGCTTCGGCCACGCGCACATCCTCCAGGGGCCCCAGCAGCACATAATCGCGATCGGCCACATTGGCGCGCTTGATCTGCGGGGCGCCGGCAAGGCGGCGCAGCGGATCACGGATATTCTGGCGCTTCAGCTCCTCCACCGAGATCAGCAAAAAGCTGGCCCCGGCATCATCCACGGCCAGGGCCATGCGGCGGCGCTCGCGCGCGGGCTCTTTGCGCGCCAAAGTGATGTTGACGAGATCGCGATCCTTTTCGCTCAGCGCAACGCCGACGGCGATTTCCCGCGGGCGACGGTGCACGAAGAGATACACATCCTCGCGCCGCGCATAGCTGGCCCCGCTTTCGCGCGGGCCTTCCTTGCCATCGGCCTGCCATTGATCGCTGCGCCCGCCAGCCCATTTGGCGAAGGTAGCCTCCAACACCTCCATCGCTGAATCGAGTTGCAATTCCGCATCGACGATCCGCAACGCCATGGCCATCTCCTTTACCCAAGTCTGCTTTGCCTTTTGCCCCAGCGCGCCCGCGCCGTCGAGCGCACTCGCGCGCCAGGGGCGCGTCCGCGCAAAAAAGCGGGCCTTCGGGCCGGATTGCGGCCCGCTTTCACACCCGCTTAGCGGCCAATTGGGGCAAAATGGCATGGCGCAGCGCGACGGCATGGGCATCGGGGCCATAGCCCCCGCCCAACACGCTGGCCAGCGGCACGCCTTGGGCCATTGCGAAATCCAGCACCATGGCCTCACGCGCGGCGAGGCCCGCATCGCTGAGGCATAATTGTCCGAGCTGATCGGCCTCGTGCACATCGACGCCGGCATTGTAAAAGATCAGATCGGGCCGGGCCGCCGCGAAGACCTCCGGCAAGGCCCCTTCCAACACCTCCAGATATTGTGCATCGCCCATCCCGCGCGCCAAGCCGATATCGCGATCGCTGGGGGGCTTGATGCTCGGAAAATTGGCTTGGCAATGCATGGAAAAGGTGTAGGCGCGCGGCTCATGCGCCAGGATCAGCGCCGTGCCATCGCCCTGATGCACATCGAGATCGATGATCAAGACCCGCCGTACTTCCCGCTTGGCCAGCAATTCCAGGCTGGCCACGGCCACATCATTGAACACGCAAAAACCCGCGCCGCCGGCATGCGCCGCGTGGTGGCTGCCACCCGCCGTGTTGCACGCCAGCCCCTGTTGCAACGCCAGGCGCGCGGCAAGCAGCGTGCCGCCCACGGCCGCGCGGGCCCGCTTGGCCACATCGGCTGTCACCGGCAGGCCAATGCGCCGCTCTTCCAGGGGGGTGAGCGCTGTTTCGCATACGCGGCGCACATAAGCGCGCTCATGCGCCAAGCAGAGTAAGCCCTCGTCTGCGGGCTCGGGCCGCGCAAAGCCTTCGGGCACCAGATCGCGGGCCTGCAGCACGTCCGCCAGCGCCCTGAATTTGCCCATCGGAAAGCGATGCCCCAGCGGCAAGGGCGCGTCATAATCAGGGCTTGCGATAATCGGTAAGGGCATGGGATTTATGCCGCGCGGGTGCCGATAGCGGCGGCGGCGCTGGCGTGCCCCTCCGCCGCGAGCAAGGCCGAAAACTGCGAGACCAGCCGCGCGACGAAGCCCGGATCCTGGTAAACGAAGGCCGTATAGATCTGCACCGCCGCCGCGCCCGCTTCCAGCCGATCCAGCACATCGTGTGCGCTTTCGATGCCACCAACACCGACCAAGGCCACGCGCCCGTGCAAAGCAGCGGCGAAATCGCGCAATCGATGGGCAGCCAAGGTGCGCAGCGGCCGCCCCGACAACCCGCCAGACTGCGCGCGATGGCGGCTGGTCAGGCCCGGTGGACGCGCCACACTGGTATTGCACACGATGAGGGCATCCATGGCATGCTCCGCGGCCAGATCACAGATATCGGCGATCGCCCCATCGTTCAAATCGGGTGCGACCTTCAGGCAAAGCGGCCGATCGCCGTGCTCCGTGCGCAGCACAGCGCGCGCCTGAGCCAGCCGGCTTAGCAGATCCTCAAGCGCCGCTTTGGCCTGCAAATCGCGCAGGCCCGGGGTGTTGGGCGAGGAGATATTGACCGTAACATAATCCGCGAGCGGCCAGACTTGTGCCAGGCCTTTGAGGTAATCGCCAATCCGATCTGCGCTATCCTTGTTCGCGCCGATATTGGCCCCGACAATACCGGCGGCCCGCCGCCGCGCCGCCAAACGGAGTGTGAAGGCTTCCAGCCCGGCGTTATTGAAACCCATTCGGTTTATCAGCGCGCGATCCTGCACCAGGCGAAATAGACGCGGGCGCGGATTGCCAGCTTGCGGCAGAGGCGTCACCGTGCCGGCCTCAACGAAGGCAAAGCCAAGGCGCAGCAACCCGGCCAGCGCCTGCGCGTTTTTATCAAAACCTGCTGCTAAACCAATGGGATGAGGTAGATCCAGGCCACCTAAGCGCACGCGCAAAGCCGCATCGCTAGCGCCAAATTCCGCTCCGATCGCCTTGTTTTGCAGGCCCCAAAGCGCGATCGCGTGGGCCGTTTCGGGGGGAAGCCAACGCAGGGCCGCGGCTGCCTTGGCCAACAAACCCTCGATCATCGCACGTGTTTGGGGAAAAAATACCTATCCATAGGTTGATATTCCTCCGAAGGCCGGTGTAAGGACAAACCTCGTTAGTCATGAGGCCCTTCGTGCAACATAGCCAGATCTGGCGCGCCATCGACAGCCTGGCAGAACGGCGCGGCCTGACTCCCTCGGGCCTGGCGCGCGCCGCCGGCCTCGATCCCACAACCTTCAACCGCAGCAAGCGCGTCGCACCCGATGGGCGGCCCCGCTGGCCCTCCACCGAAAGCCTGGCGCGCGCTTTGGACGCCACGGGCGTCAGCATGGAAGATTTTGCCGCCAGCACCTCCACTGCGCGGCGCACCATCCCCATCGTGGGCCTCGCCCGCGCCGGCGCGGATGGCTTTTTCGACGAAGCGGGCTTTCCCGCCTCCCCGGCCGAAACGGTGCGCTTTCCCGATGTGGAGGGCGATAGCGTCTACGCGCTGGAAGTCACCGGCGATTCCATGGCCCCGCTTTACCGGGAAGGCGATATCGTCGTGGTGCGGCCCGGCGTTGCTGTGCGCCGCGGGGATCGGGTGGTGGTGCGGACCCGCAATGGCGAAGTGATGGCCAAGGAACTTGGCCGGCGCAGCGAGCAATCCATCGAATTGATCTCCCTCAATCCGCTGCATGCGCCGCGCGTCTTGGCGGTCGGCGAGATCGATTGGATGTCCAGGATCGTATGGGCCAGCCAATAGGCGCGCCTCAATAGAAAATCGATTGCACTACGGCCTAAATTTTTCGCCGGGTGGTATCTTCTGAGGCGGCGCGCGCGCCATAGGCATCCATCACCAGAGCCAGCCGGCGGGCCTCTTTGATCATGATCATCGCCAATGCGTCGGTAGGCTGCGCGCCCGCCGCCAGCGCCAACAAGGCCCGCGCCTTTTGCGCATGCTTTTCGGGCTCCGAGCCCAGCAAAGCCACGGCGTATTGCAAAGCGATGGCGGGATCATCCGGTGCCAGGCTCAACGCCTTGTCGAAGGCCGCCACGCCGCGATCCATCTGCGCACCATAGATCTTGCCGCCCAAATGCCCGCCGCGGCGCAGCACCTCGCAATTCCAGCCGCCCAGCATCGCATAGGCCCAGGCGTTTTGCGGATCGAGCGCCAGCGCCTCGTCGATCAAGCGTTTGCCCTGCCCGGCATAGCCGCGGCGGAAAGCCTCCAGCTTACTGGCGCGCCGCCCCTTGATGCCCAAAGCGAAAGCCAGATCCAGGCGCGCCTCGACCGAGCTGGGTTCAGCGCTCAGCACCTTTTGCGAAAACGCGATCGACTGGTCCAGCAGCGCGCCATTGGCCCGCGGATTGGCATCCGCCAGGATCTGGGCCAGCAGCGCCCGCGCCGCGAGAGACCAGTCTTGTGAGTCTGAAGTATCGCGCGCGGCTTGTGCCGCCTCGAGAAACTTGCCCGATTGAAAGGCGATCTGAGTGGGGCTCGGCTCCGCCGCGGCCGCTGGCTCCATCAACATCGCGCCAAGCACGACTGCAATCAGGCCAGCACCTTGACTGAACCACGCACGCGTCATGCAACCCTACTCACGCCAAACCAAGCGCCAACATGACTCTCCAAACTGCGCCAAGTCAAAAGCGCATTGCAGTGCATGGCCGCCATCAACCCGCACCCGGCGTGCGCGCCAGAGCATCGTCAATCATGGCTGCCGTCTCCTTCACCCCGAAAATTGCGATGAAGGAGCCGAAGCGGGGCCCCTGCTCCTGGCCCAGCAGCACTTCATACAGGGCCTTGAACCAATCGCGCAGCGGCTCAAAGCCATGCGCTTTGCCGATCTCAAACACGAGGTTTTGTAGCGCCGCGCCATCAGCGCCGGCCGCCACCCCCTTAAGTTGCGCGCTCAAATCGACGAGCGCCGCGCGTTCACGCGCATCAGGCGCGCGAAAGCGCTTGGCCGGGGCCACGAAGGCCTCGAAATAGGCCAAGGCATAGCCGCAGAGCGAATCGAGGATCGGGTGGGTGGCAGGGCTCACCCCGGCCGCATACTTCTCGATAAAGGCCCAGATCTGGGCCTTGCTTTGCGCGTTGGCGGCGCTGACGAGATTAAGCAACAAATTGAACGATACCGGCGAGCCGATGGCCGGCGGCGCCCCGGCATGGATGTGCCAAACCGGATTCTCCAGCCGCGCCTGCGGGCTTTCCTGCTGATACGCCTCCAGATAGCTCAGATACTCATCTACCGCCTTGGGGATGACATCGAAATACAGCCGCTTGGCGGTGCGCGGCTTTTGGAAATTGTACAGCTTCAGGCTTTCGGGTGAAGCAAAGCGCAACCAATCTTCAACGGCAATACCATTGCCCTTGGTTTTGGAAATCTTCTCGCCTTGCTCATCCAAAAACAATTCGTAGCAATATTGCTGCGGCGGTTCATGACCAAGGATCCGGCAGATCTTTGAATAGATCACGCCGTTGGTTTGGTGATCCTTACCATACATTTCGAAATCGACCCCCAGCGCCGCCCAGCGCATGCCGAAATCGGGTTTCCATTGCAGCTTGACCCGCCCGCCGGTAACGCTGAGCGTGGTTTCTTCTCCGTCTTCATCGTTAAAGGTAATGGTGCCGGAGGCCGCGTCCACGCGCGTCATTGGCACGTAGAGCACCCGCCCGGTTTTTGGCGAGATCGGTAAAAACGGGCTGTAGGTGCGCCGCCGCTCTTCGCCCAAGCTGGGCAGCATCACCTCCATGATGGCATCGAAACGCTCCAACGCCCGCATCAGCATGGCATCGAAGCGGCCGGAGCGGTATAAATCCGTCGCGGACAAAAACTCATACTCAAAGCCAAAAGCATCCAAGAAGGCGCGCAAACGCGCGTTATTATGCTGGGCAAAGCCGGCATGCGTGCCGAATGGATCGGGCACGTCCGTCAGCGGCCGCTGCAAATAGGGCTCCAGCGCCCCGGGATCGGGCACATTGCCGGGCACCTTGCGCATACCGTCCATGTCGTCGGAAACGCAGATCAGCCGGGTGGGCACCGTGGCACCCGTCAGCGTCACGAACGCGCGGCGCACCATGCTGGTGCGCACCACTTCGCCGAAGGTGCCCAGATGCGGCAAGCCCGATGGGCCATAGCCGGTTTCAAAGACCACGGGGCCTGGCTTTCCCAGCTTTTCCAGGCGCTCAACGAGCGCGCGTGCCTGCTCAAACGGCCATGCCTTGGCGGCACCAGCGAGAGATTGCAAAGTATCCATATGCTAGCCATGCCGTGCCGCGCGGATGAGGACAAGAGCGCTTTTCCACTTGGCGTGCCCCCGCGCGGCGCGATAGGCAAGGCGCATGCAGCATTTGATCCTCATGCGCCACGCCAAAGCGGCCCCCGAGGCCGATTACGCCGATGACCGTGAGCGCCCGCTCCAGCCACGCGGCGTGGAGGACGCGCGCCTGGCGGGCCTGCACATTGCGGGGCTCGATCTTGGCGGCGCGAGTCTTTCCCGGCTACAGGCCATGGTATCGACGGCGGCGCGCGCCCGCGCCACCTGGCAGGCCATCGCGCCAGCGCTCCCCGGTGTCACCCCCACTTTGCATGACTCGCTCTATATGGCCCCCGCAGAAACCTTGTGGGCGGCGGCCCAATCCGCCGCGGCAGACATCTGCCTGATCATCGCCCACAATCCGGGCCTGCATCATCTGGTGCAGATGCTATTGACGCAGGCGCATGATCATTCGGCGCAAGCGCGCGCTCTGCTGCAAAACTTCCCGACCAGCACCTTCGCGGTGTTTTCGCTCTCTGGAGAGCTGCTGGAGGCTGCGGGCCCGCGCCTATTGTCCACGAATATTTGCTGACTACATCTCGGGGTTGTATGCCAGCAACCCGCGCTCGCTTGCGAGCCTGTGGATGCTTTTCGCACACTCCACCGATGGCGGCGGATGGCGTTCAGGGCTTGGCGCGCGGGGAGGTGGTGCTCGATGAGCCCACGCTGGAGACCGCGCGCTTTGGTTTAGCCAAAGCCTGGCCACGCCGATCGGCCCGCACGCGCGTGACGCTGCCACAGGCGCTTGGCCTTGCCGCGCTGGCGCTAGCAGCGTGTGCGATTAGCTATTGGCGCCCCGACTGGCTTGCCCACAGCGTGCATTTTGCGCTTTTCACGATCTTCGCGGCATGCGCAGTGCTGCGGCTGACCAGCGCTTTGGCCATGGCGCTGCCGGAGCGCGCACCTAAACGGCAATGGCGCGGTGTTTTGCCGGTCTACACGGTATTGTGCCCCATGTTTCAAGAAGCGGGGCAAATCCCGCGCTTGATCGCGGCGCTGGAATGCCTGGATTACCCCCGCGAGGCTCTGGACGTGAAGCTGTTGCTGGAGGCCGATGACGCCGCCACGCTCGCGGCGGCACGTGCCGCAAAACTACCGCCTTGGATCGAACTGATCGTGCTCGCCCCGTGCAAGCCACGCACCAAGCCCAAAGCGCTCAACGCCGGGCTGACGCATGCGCGCGGGCGATTTATCACCGTGTATGACGCCGAGGATGCGCCCGCCCCGAGCCAGCTACGCGACGCACTGGATGCTTTCGCCTCGGGCGGCGCTGATTTGGCCTGCGTGCAGGCGCCCCTGCTGATCGACAACGGGAAAAATTCCTGGATCGCGCAACAATTTGCGCTGGAGTACGCGGTACAATTTCTGGGGCAGGCCAGTTTGCTGAGCCGCCTTGGGCTACCCTTTCCACTTGGTGGCTCCAGCAATCATTTCCGCACTGAGGGCTTGCGTGCGGCGGGCGGCTGGGATGCCTTCAACGTCACGGAGGATGCGGACGTGGGCTTTCGCTTGGCGCGCGATGGCTGGCGGTTTGGCGTCTTGCAAACACCCACGTTTGAGGAGGCGCCGGTGCGGCTGGAGGCGTGGCTGCGGCAGCGCTCCCGCTGGATCAAGGGCCATCTGCAAACCTGGCTGGTGCTGATGCGCGACCCGCTCGGTGCACTGCGAGAGCTGGGCTTTGCCGGCTTCGTGGCCATGCAGACGACCATGGCGGGGACGGTGTTTTCGGCTTTTTGCGGCGCGCCGGCGGCCTTGGCTTTGCTCACCACGCTGATCGTTTCGCCTTCGCGTTTATCGGTTTGGGATGGCGGCCTGGCGGGCTTTGCCTTGTTTTCTGCTATGTGTGCTGGCTTGGCCGCAGCCGCCAAGCAAAGCAAACCCGCTTTGGCTGTGGCGCTGTTCAGTGTGCCAATCTATTGGTGCCTGGCTTTTCCGGCGGCCTGTCTCGCCCTTTACGAACTGGTCTTGCGGCCCTTTTATTGGGCCAAGACCCAACATGGTGAAGGGG
>JAKFWI010000252.1 GCA_021731965.1 Hyphomonadaceae bacterium
CGGCCGCGATGGCCAGCGCCAGCCCGAGGGTGAGCAAGCCGCCGGAAAACGCCAAGGTCAAAGAGCGCACCAAAGGCAGCATTAATCGGCCCCAATCGCTGCCGTCCAGCAGCGCGAGGCGGACCAGCCAGCCGAGCGGCAGAAGGCAACCCAGCACGCTCAAGCCCGCGCAGCCCAAAGTGGCGGCGAAAGCGGCCGGCCCGGCGAGATGATAGCGCCGCGTGGCGGCCTGCTCCCGCTCCAGCGCGGGCCCGGCCAAAGCCCCGCGCCGCCCGTTCTGCTCGACGCGCAACAGCACGAATGCGGCGATCAGCAAGATCGCGCAAAACTGCAAGGCGAAAGCCGGCGAAGCCAGCGCATACCAAGCGTGGAACACGCCGGCAGCCAGGCTGGAGGCCCCAAAATAGCTGGTCGCGCCATAATCCGCCAGGGTTTCCATGGCGGCCAAAGCAGCGCCGGCGGCGATAGCTGGGCGGGCCAGCGGCAAGGTCACCCGCCAGACAATGCTCCACGGCCCGGCACCGAGGCTGCGCGCAGCTTCGGTGGCACCGCCGGCTTGGCTGCGCAGCCCCGCGCGAGTGGCCAGAAACACATAGGGGTAAAACGCCAAGGCAAATACGAAAGCCGTGCGCATTTGGCCGTCCCAGCCAAGCCCGGCCAGCGGCGCACCCGGGGCCATCAGCCCGCCATAGGCATAAGCCAGCACATAAGCCGGCGCGGCCAAAGGCGCGGCCAGCAGCGCAGCGAACAGCCGGCGCCCCGGAAACGCGCACAATTGCACCAGCAAAGCCGCGCTGACCCCCAAGAGACTTGCCGCGCCTGCGCCAAACACCAAGAGGTAGAGGCTGCCCAGGCAGGCGCGGATCAGCGCCGCATCGATGCCGAGGGCGTGTCCGGAGAAAACCGCCTCAAACGCCCCGCCCAAAATCGCCAGCACGGGGCCCGTGCAGATCCCGCACAGCAACAGGGTCAGCGCGGCGAGGCCGGCGCGGCCCCGCCATAGCGGCTGGGCCTTCACCGCCATCCGACCGCATCGAAGATGGCTTGGGCCTGCGCCTGGTTGGCACCGAGTGCGTTGAGCGGCAGATCGCTTTCCTTGAAACTGCCCAAAGCCTGCACGGCCCCCGCCGCCGGCACGCCAGCCCGCACCGGGAATTCGTCATTCAATTCGGCAAAGGCGGTCTGCGCCTCTTTGCTGATCAAGAATTTCAGCATGGCCTCGGCATTGGCTTTGTGGGGGGCGTTGCGCGCCACGCCTGCCCCGGAAATGTTGACATGCGTTCCAGCGCCCGCCTGATCGGGGAAGATCAGTTGGACCTTGGCGGCGGCTTCGCGCTCCGCCGGGTCTTTGGAAGAGAGCATGCGCACCCAATAATAATGATTGACGATGGCCAAACTGCAGGCCCCCGCCGCCACCGCCTTGATCTGATCGGTATCGGAGCCTTCAGGCTCGCGCGCGAAATTGGCCCGCACCGCGCCAGCCCATTTTTGCGCGGCGTCCGCCCCATCGCGGCTGATCATGGCGGCCAGCAGGGACAGGTTATAGACATTGATCGAGGAACGCACGCATACGCGGCCCTTAAAGCGCGGTGATCCCAGCTCGGCATAGGTTTTGACCTGCGCCGCCGCGGCATCAGACTTGGCGAAGGCGATCACCCGCGCGCGCTTGGAGAGGCCAAACCATTCGCCATCTGCATCGCGCAAATGGGCTGGAATGGCCGCTTCCAACGCCGGAACCTGGATGGGCTGCAGCAAATCAGCGGCTTTCAGCTGGAACAGATTGCCCGCATCGCTGGTGATGATCAGATCAGCGGCGCTGGCCGCCCCCTCCGCCTTCAGGCGCTCCAGCAATTGCGGGCCGGGGGCTTCGAGCACCCGCACCCTGATGCCGCTTTGCTCCTCGAAGCGCTTATAGAGCAGGGCGTCGGAATCGTAATGGCGCCCGGAATACACATTCACCACCGCCTCGGCGCTGGCCGGCTTTGGCACCGGCGCAGAACACGCGCTGAGCCAGAGCATGATGGCCCCGACGATGGCCAAACGAGGCATCACAACTGCTCCTGCAATTAAGAATAGCTCTCAACAATGGGGCGGCGCGATCCGGTCGTCAAGCCCTTGTATGTTTGGCCTAAGGAGCGCGCGGGGTCAGGCACGCTGGTGCCGGTGCTGGTTAACCCGGATTTAAGCCATCCTTAGAACAAAGCAAGAAGATCGGGCCGATCCTTTGCATCGATTAGTCTGAAACTCGCGCTTGACGCAGCCGATCTGCGAAGATAGTTTCCGCGCTTCGATTTGGACCGGCCGTAAGCCAAGTGCTTAGACGCGGTCCGCAAGGCTTGCTGCTCCCCACGGGGTTTAGGCCAAGGAAGCGGGGTGCTCGCCCCGCTTTTTCCTGTTTGCGGAACGCATCGATTGCATTTGACCCAGGTTGGCACCGCTTTGGCGGATCCCGCTATTGTGGAACATTGGCACCAGGGTCAGTAATGAACCAACAACATATCCGGATCCGCTTAAAAGCGTTTGATCACCGCACGCTCGATCAATCGACGCGTGAAATCGTCGGCACCGCTAAGCGCACGGGCGCGCAGGTGCGCGGCCCCATTCCGCTGCCCACCCGGATCGAGAAGTTCACCGTGAACCGCTCTCCCCACGTGGATAAAAAAAGCCGCGAGCAATTTGAGATCCGCACGCACAAGCGGGTTCTCGATATCGTTGATCCCACGCCGCAGACGGTCGATGCGCTGATGAAGCTGGATCTGTCGGCCGGGGTAGAAGTGCAAATCCAGGTGCTGGGCTAAGGCGATGTCGGTAAAATCATTTGGTCGCACGGGCGTTATCGCCAAAAAATTGGGCATGATGCGGTTGTTTGCCGATGACGGCGCGCACGTGCCGGTGACGGTGCTGTCCCTTGAGGGTTGCCAGGTCGTGGCGCATCGCACTGCAGAAAAGGATGGCTATGTCGCGGTGCAGCTCGGGGCTGGCGCTGTAAAGGCCAAGAACATGTCCAAGGCCGTGCGCGGCCATTTCGCTAAATCCAATGTGGCGGCCAAAGCGCATTTGGTGGAATTCCGGGTCTCGCCGGACATGCTGGCGCCCATTGGCGCAGCGATCTCCGCGGATCACTTCATCAAGGGCCAAAAGGTCGATGTATCGGGCGTGACCATCGGCAAGGGCTTTGCCGGGGCCATCAAGCGCTGGCATTTCGGCGGCTTGCGCGCCACCCACGGGGTGTCTTTGTCGCACCGCTCGCATGGTTCCACCGGGCAGCGCCAGGATCCGGGCAAGGTGTTCAAAAACAAGAAGATGGCCGGGCATTTGGGCCAGGATCGCGTGACCACGCAAAACCTAGAAATCGTCCGCATTGATGCGGCGCGCGGCCTGTTATTCGTCAAGGGCGCGGTGCCTGGCTCGGATAATGGCTGGCTGGAAGTGCGCGACGCGCGCAAGATCAAGCGCCCCGAAGGCGTGCCAGTGCCGGGGGCCTTTTTGGCCTCTGCAGAAGCGGCGGCGTGAGGCGATCATGAAGATTTCGGTCAATACATTGGATGCCAAGGCGGCGGGCTCGGTTGAGCTCGATGATGCCATTTTCGGTGTCACGGACATCCGCGCGGATATTTTGCAACGCATGGTGAAATACCAGCTGGCCAAGCGCCGGGCCGGCACCCATGCGGCGCAATCGCGCTCGGATGTCACGACCAGCCATTCCAAGATTTACAAGCAGAAGGGCACGGGCGGCGCACGCCACGGCTCTAAGAACGCGCCGATCTTCCGCGGCGGCGGCGTGGCGCACCCGCCGCGCCCACGTGATCATGCCCATAGTCTGCCCAAGAAGGTGCGCGCCATGGCGCTGCGCCATGCCCTCTCGGCAAAGGCAGCGGCGGGCGAGATCGTGGTGCTGGATGCCCTGATGCTGCAAGAGCCCAAGACGGCGGATTTGCGCGCAAGGCTGGCCAAGCTGGAGCTGACCAACGCTTTGCTGATTGCCGGGCCGGTGGTGGATGCCAATCTGGCCAAAGCGGCCCGCAATATCCCCGATATCGATGTGCTGCCTGACGCGGGGCTCAATGTGTATGACATCCTGCGCCGGCGCAAACTGGTGCTGACCAAAGACGCCATCGCAGCCATCAGCGCGCGCTTTGCCGATAAATCCAAGGGAGAAGCGGCATGATCGCGGCCCGCCATTACGATACGATTATCGCCCCGGTCATCACCGAGAAATCAACCTTGCTGGCGGAGCAGAGCAAGGTGGTGTTCAAGGTGCCGCTGACGGCCAGTAAGGATGATGTGAAGGCGGCCGTCGAGGCCTTGTTCAAGGTCAGTGTGGTTTCCGTCAATACGCTGCGCGTGAAGGGCAAGACCAAGCGCTTTCGCGGCGTGCCGGGCCGGCGTTCTGATGTCAAAAAAGCCATCGTGACGTTGGCTGCCGGCCAATCGATCGACGTAACGACGGGGCTCTGATCATGGCATTGAAGCAGTTTCGCCCCACCTCTCCGGGTCGTCGCCAATTGGTAATCGTGGACCGGGCCGATCTTTACAAGGGCAAGCCCGTCAAGGCCCTCACGGAGGGGCTGACCAAATCGGGCGGCCGCAATAATATGGGCCGCGTGACGGCATTCCGCCATGCTGGCGGCCATAAGCGCACCTATCGCATCATCGATTTCAAGCGCCGCAAATGGGATATGCCCGCCAGTGTTGAGCGGCTGGAATATGATCCCAACCGCACGGCCTTTATCGCGCTGATCCGCTATAAGGATAATGAGCTGGCCTATATCATTGCGCCGCAGCGCCTGAAGGTGGGCGATGAGGTGGTGGCCGGCGATAAGGTGGATATCAAGCCGGGCAATGCGATGCCGCTGAAATCCATCCCGGTTGGCACGATCGTGCACAATGTGGAACTCAAGCCGCTGAAGGGCGGTCAAATGGCGCGAGCCGCCGGCTCCTATGTGCAGGTGGTGGGGCGCGATGCGGGCTTTGCGCAATTGCGCATGACATCGGGTGAAGTGCGCATGGTGCCGGATGGCTGCATGGCCACCATCGGGGCGGTTTCCAACCCCGACAACATGAATGAAAACTGGGGCAAGGCCGGGCGCTCGCGCTGGCTGGGCCTGCGGCCATCCGTGCGCGGCGTGGCCATGAACCCCGTCGACCACCCCCATGGCGGCGGCGAGGGCAAGACCTCGGGCGGGCGCCACCCCGTGACCCCCTGGGGCAAAAAGACGCGCGGGCCCAAAACCCGCAAGACCCAGGCTTCTGATCGCCTGATCATCCGCCGCCGCCAAGCCAAGAAGGGCTAGAGACGATGCCGCGTTCCGTCTGGAAGGGCCCGTTCGTTGACGGGTATTTGTTGAAAAAGGCCGAGAAGGCTTTGGGCGCGCCGCGCCGCGAAGCGATCAAAACCTGGTCGCGTCGCTCCACCGTGATGCCGCAATTCGTGGGCCTGACCTTTCAGGTCCATAATGGCAAGCAATTCATCCCCGTTTTGGTGTCGGAAGACATGGTCGGCATGAAGCTTGGCGAATTCGCCCCGACGCGCACCTATACCGGCCACGGCGCGGATAAAAAGGCGAGGCGGAAATAGTCATGTCCAAGCCCAAAGCGCCCCCTAAACAAGCCGAAAGCGAAGCCCGCGCAGTGCTGCGCATGGTGCGCATTTCGCCGCAAAAGCTCAACCTGGTGGCGCAATCCATCCGTGGGCTCAGCGCCGAACGCGCGCTCAACGAGCTGGCCTTTTCGCGCAAACGCATCGCGCTGGATGTGCGCAAATGCCTGCAATCGGCCATCGCCAATGCCGAAAACAACCATGAGCTGGATATCGATAGCCTGGTCGTCACCCAGGCGCATGTCGGCAAAAACCTGGTGCTGAAGCGCTCGAATACGCGGGCCCGGGGCCGCGGGGCCCGGATCGAAAAGCCGTTCTCGCAATTGACGATTGTGGTGCGCGATCTATCGCGCGAGCCGGCAATTGCCCAAGAGGAGCCCGCCTGATGGGTCAGAAGGTCAATCCGATCGGGCTGCGGCTCGGCATTAATCGCACCTGGGACAGCCGCTGGTATGCCAATACCGGCGAATACGGGCGCATGCTGCACGAAGACCTGAAAGTGCGTAAATATCTGCGCGACAAGCTGGTCGGCGCGGGCATTTCGCGCATCGTGATCGAGCGGCCGCACAAGAAATGCCGGGTGACGATTTTTACCGCCAAGCCGGGCGTGGTGATCGGCAAAAAGGGCGCAGATATCGAGAAGCTGCGCAAAGAATTGATGACGATGGTGGAAGGCGCGGAGGTCTTCCTCAACCTCGTAGAAGTCCGCAAGCCCGAGACCGATGCCATTCTGGTGGCCGAAGGCATCGCCCAGCAGCTGGAGCGCCGGGTGGCGTTTCGCCGGGCCATGAAACGCTCGATGCAATCGGCGCAGCGCCTTGGCGCACAAGGCATTCGGGTGAATGTCTCGGGCCGTTTGGGCGGGGCGGAAATCGCGCGGATGGAATGGTATCGCGAAGGGCGCGTGCCGCTGCATACCCTGCGCGCCGATGTGGATTACGGCACCTGCGAAGCCAATACGGCCTACGGCAAAATTGGCGTGAAGGTGTGGATCTTCAAAGGCGAAATCCTGGAGCATGATCCGATGGCGCAAGATAAGCGCCTGCAGGAGACGGGTGAGCAGCGCGAGCGTCGCGACCGTGATCGGGATCGCCCGCCATCGCGTGATGACCGCCCACGCGGGGATCGGGATAATCGCGGGCAGCAGCGGCGCGGCCGGAGCAGGCGCGACGCGGACGCACCAACGGATGCGGAGGTCTAGAAATCCATGCTGCTACCGAAAAAGACCAAATTCCGCAAAGGCTTCAAGGGCCGGATCAGCGGGCTGGCCAAAGGCGGGACGGCGCTGAATTTTGGCTCCTTTGGCCTGAAGGCGCTGGAGCCAGAGCGCGTCACCGCCCGCCAGATCGAGGCGGCACGCCGCGCCATCACCCGGCAGATGAAGCGCCAGGGCAAGGTGTGGATCCGGATCTTCCCCGATGTGCCGGTATCGAAAAAGCCGACTGAAGTGCGCATGGGCGCGGGCAAGGGCGCGCCCGAATTTTGGGCGGCGCGCGTCAAGCCGGGCCGCATCATGTTTGAAGTGGACGGTGTGGCCGAAGAGGTGGCGCGCGAATCGCTGCGCCTGGGCGCGGCCAAGCTGCCGATCCGCACGCGGATCGTGACGCGGCTGGAAGGCCAGTGAGGGCGCAAGCATGAAGCTCAAGGAAATCAACAAAAAGCTCACGGAATATCGTGGTTTTGATGATGCGAAGCTGCGCGAGGAAATCGTGCGCTTGAAAAAGGAACAGTTCAATCTGCGCTTTCAGCAGGCCACAGGCCAGCTGGAAAGCACGGCGCGCATCCGCGATGTGCGCCGCATGATTGCGCGCACGCAGGCTGTGCTGCGGGAAAAAGCGCCCAAGGCGGCGGTCTAAGGAAGAGGAAGAGGCCATGCCGCGTCGGGTCATGAAGGGCAAAGTTGTCAGTGATAAGGGGGCCAAATCGGTCGTCGTGCAGGTGGAGAGAACCTTCCTCCATCCCGTGCTGAAAAAGACCGTGCGGCGCTCCAAGCGCTTCCAGGCCCATGACGAAGCCAACGCCTTCAAGGAAGGCGATATGGTCGAAATTCAGGAATGCCCGCCGAAGTCGAAGTTGAAGCGGTGGGAAGTTGTTGGTCGTGTCAGCGTCTAAACGACGCTTGTTGAGGAAATGAGGATCGCCCCATGATCCAAATGCAGAGCAATCTTGAGGTCGCCGATAATTCCGGCGCCAAACGTGTCATGTGCATCAAGGTGCTGGGCGGCTCGAAGCGCCGCTACGCCACGGTGGGCGATATCATTGTCGTGTCCATCAAGGAAGCCATGCCGCGCGGGCGCGTGAAAAAGGGTGATGTGCGCAAGGCGGTGATCGTGCGCGTTTCCAAGGATATCAAGCGGCGCGATGGCTCGACCATCCGTTTTGATACCAATGCGGCCGTGCTGGTCAACAATGCCGGCGAGCCGATCGGCACGCGCATTTTTGGCCCCGTTCCGCGCGAATTGCGGGCCAAAAACCACATGAAAATCATCTCTCTCGCGCCTGAGGTGCTGTAATCATGGCCGCCAAGATCAAAAAGGGTGACACGGTCATCGTGCTCGCCGGCAAGGACAAGGGCCAAGAAGGCGTTGTCCTGAAGGTTCAGCCCAAGGAAGGCCGCCTGGTCGTTAAGGGCATCAATCTCGTAAAGCGCCATGTGAAGGCCTCGATGGCCGATCCCGAAGGCGGGATCCGCACGCAAGAAGCGGCGCTGGATGTTTCGAACGTCGCCGTGCGCGATCCGCAAACCGGCAAGCCGACGCGCGTCGGCTTCAAGGTGCTGGCGGATGGGCGCAAGGTGCGCGTGGCGAAGCGTTCTGGAGTGCAGATCGATGTCTAATTCGCCGGTCTATGAGCCCAGGCTGAAGGTGCAATACCGCGAGCAGGTGCGCGCGCGCATGCAGACGCAGTTTGGCTATACCAACCCCATGCAAGTGCCCAAGATCGAAAAGATCGTGCTGAATATGGGCGTGGGCGAAGCGGTGCAGGACAGCAAAAAGCTGAAATCGGCCCTGGAAGCCATGACGCTGATTTCTGGCCAAAAGCCGGTTTCGACCAAGTCGAAGAAATCGATCGCCGGCTTCAAGATCCGCGACAACATGGCCATTGGTTGCAAAGTCACGCTGCGCCGCGCGCGCATGTATGAGTTTCTGGACCGGCTGGTTACCATTGCGCTGCCGCGCGTGAAGGATTTCCGCGGCCTCAATGGCAAAAGCTTTGATGGCCGGGGCAATTACGCCATGGGCGTCAAGGAACACATCATCTTCCCAGAGATCAATTATGACACGATTGATCAGATTTGGGGCATGGACATCATCGTTTGCACTTCGGCGAAAACCGATGCCGAAGCCAAAGCGTTGTTGAAGGAATTCGATTTCCCGTTCCGGAACTGATCCTTTTAGGGTCCACCCCGTAGCGGTTTTGGAGAGCTGTATGGCTAAGACTGGTTCGATCGAGCGCAACGACAAGCGCAAGCGGTTGGTGAAGCAATTCGCAGCCAAGCGGGCGCGGCTGAAGGCCGTGGCGCTGAATGAAGCCTTGCCTCTAGAGGAGCGCTTTGAGGCGCGCCTCAAATTGGCGGAGCTGCCGCGCAATTCGGCGGCGTGCCGGGTGCGCAATCGTTGCGAGCTGACGGGGCGGCCACGCGCCTATTACCGCAAAGTGCGGATGAGCCGGATTGCGCTGCGGGAGCTGGCCTCGAAGGGCCAGATCCCCGGCATGGTCAAGTCGAGCTGGTGAGGCGATTGCGATGAATTTGAGCGATCCAATCGGCGATCTGATCACGCGCATCCGGAATGCGCATATGCGCCACAAGGCCTTGGTGACCAGCCCCGCCTCCAAGCTGCGCGAGCGGCTGCTGACTGTCCTCGTCGACGAAGGTTATATTCGCAGCTTCGAAACGGTGGAGAAAGAGGGCCGCCGCGAGCTGGAAATCCAGCTGAAATACTATGAAGGCGCGCCCGTGATCACCAATATCGCGCGCGTGTCCAAGCCGGGCCGGCGCGTCTATTCCTCGATCAAGGATCTGGGATTGGTGCGCAATGGCCTGGGCATCGCCATTCTCTCCACCCCTAAGGGTGTGATGTCGGATTCCGCCGCGCGCGCACAAAATGTGGGCGGCGAAGTTCTTTGCAAGGTTTACTGAGGGCTTCGTCATGTCTCGCGTTGGCAAAAAGCCTATTACGGCACCTGCTGGTGTCGCTGTCCAGGTCAAGGGGCAGGATGTATCGGTGAAGGGGCCCAAGGGCACCTTGGCCTTTCGCGTGCCGGATGAGGTCGAGATCGCGCATCAGGGCGCGGTGATCACCGTGCGCCCGCGCAATGAAACGCCCCGCTCGCGGGCCATGTGGGGCATGGCGCGCGCCATTCTCGCCTCGCATGTCGAGGGCGTAGAAAAGGGCTTCGAACGCGGGCTTGATCTGGTCGGCGTGGGGTACCGCGCCGCCATGCAGGGCAAGCGTTTGCAGTTGCAGCTCGGCTTTAGCCATGATGTGCTGTACGATCCACCCGAAGGGATTTCGATCGCGGTCCCCAAGCCGACGGAAATCCGCATTTCGGGCACCGATAAGCAGAAGGTTGGCCAGGTGGCCGCCGAGATCCGCTCCTACCGCCCGCCCGAGCCTTACAAAGGTAAAGGCGTGAAACACCAAGGCGAAGTCATTCGCCGCAAGGAAGGCAAGAAGAAATAGGCCATGAAGACCGGGCTTGAGAAAAATCAACGGCGCGCGCAGCGCGTACGCACCCACCTGCGCAAGGTGGCGCGCGGCCTGCCGCGGCTGACGGTGTTTCGCTCCAACAAACATATCGCGGCCCAGATCATCGATGATGAAAAGGGCGTCACGATTGCTGCCGCCAGCTCGCTGGAGTCGGGCTATCGTGGTGAGGGGGCCTCGGGCTCCAACCGGGATGCTGCGGCGGCGATTGGGCTGTTGATCGCTGAACGCGCCAAGCAAAAGGGCGTCGCGGCGGTAGTCTTTGATCGCGGCGCGTATATTTACCATGGCCGCGTCAAGGCGTTGGCCGAAGCCGCCCGCGAGGGCGGATTGCAGTTCTAAGGAGCAAAATATGGCGCGCGAGCCGGAACAACACGGCCAATCCAATGAGCGTGGTGAACGCGGCGATCGCGGCGATCGCGGCGATCGGGGGGGGCGTGGGCGCGATCGCGGCCGCGAGCAAGAGCGCGATCCTGAATTCGTTGATAAGCTGGTGGCCATCAATCGGGTCGCGGCGACGGTGAAGGGCGGCAAACGCTTTGGCTTTGCCGCGCTGGTCGTCGTCGGGGATAAAAAGGGCCGCGTCGGCTTTGGCCATGGCAAGGCCCGCGAAGTGCCTGATGCCATTCGCAAGGCCACGGACGAAGCCAAGAAAACCATGGTGCGGGTGCCGCTGCGCGAGGGCCGCACCCTCCATCATGACGGCGCGGGCCGCTGGGGTGCTGGGCGGGTGATGCTGCGCTCGGCTCCTCCGGGCACGGGCGTTATCGCTGGTGGACCGATGCGCGCGGTTTTGGAAGTATTGGGCGTGCAGGACGTGGTGGCCAAATCCATCGGCTCGTCGAACCCCTATAACATGGTGCGCGCGACGGTGAGTGCTTTGCGCGGGCAGGTCAGCCCCCGCTTCGTGGCCAATCGCCGGGGGCTTAAGGTCGCGGAAATCCTGGGCCGCCGGCGCGATGGGGCCAGCGTTGGCGAAGTCGTGGAGGCTTGAGATGGCGGATAAGCCGCGCGTGCGCGTGAAATTGACCGGCAGCCCGATCCGGCGTGATCGCACCCAGGGTGCGACGCTGCTGGGCTTGGGGCTGAAAAAGAAGGATCAGATCGTGGAAATCGAGGATACGCCCTCGATCCGCGGTATGATCCGCAAGGTCGCCCATTTGGTAGAAGTGCTCGAAACACGGATTTGATCCGGGTTTTTATGGAAGGAGAAGGCGCTATGCGCCTCAACGAACTCAAAGACAACGAAGGCGCGGCCCCCGGGCGCATGCGCGTCGGGCGCGGCGTCGGCTCTGGCAAGGGCAAGACGGCCGGGCGCGGCGTTAAGGGGCAAAAATCGCGCCGCGGCGTGTCCATCAACGGCTTTGAAGGTGGGCAAATGCCCATCCATATGCGCGCGCCGAAACGCGGCTTCAATTCGCTGAACCGGGCGCGTTATGCCTGGGTCAATCTCGGGCGGATCGAGGCGGCGATCGTTGCCGGAAAGCTGGATGCGGGCAAGCCGATCGATGAAGACGCGCTGATGGCGGCCGGCCTTGTGCGGCGCAAGCGCGACGGCGTGCGCCTGCTGGCGCAGGGGGAATTGACACGCAAGGTCTCGATCAGCGTGACCGGCGCTTCGGTAGCGGCCATCGCTGCAGTAGAAAAAGCCGGCGGCAGTGTGGTTGTGTCGAGCCCGGTGGTTTCGCCCGCTGAGGCGAGCGCCTAAATAGAGCCAAAGCGAAAGCCTAAGGCCTTCGCCGCTGGCAAGATTGCCTGCCAGCGCAACAGGAGCAGCGTGACCCATGGCTTCCGCCGCCGAGCAGCTTGCGCAGAACATCAATTTGGGTTCGTTCCTGAAGGCCACTGAGCTTCAGCAGCGCATTTGGTTTACGCTTGGGGCGCTGGTGGCATACCGCCTGGGCACATTCGTGCCCATCCCAGGCGTGGATCCAGCGGCTTTCGCGCAGGTGTTTGCCGGCCAGCAGGGCGGCATTTTGGGCATGTTCAACATGTTCTCGGGCGGGGCCGTTCAGCGCCTGGCCATCTTTGCGTTAAACGTAACGCCCTACATTTCCGCCTCGATCATTATCCAGCTGCTCAGCACCGCCTCGCCGACGCTGGAGCGTTTGAAGAAAGAGGGCGAGGCGGGGCGCAAACAGCTCAATCAATATACGCGCATGCTGACGCTGGGGCTGGCCATCGTGCAGTCCTTTGGCATTGCGGTGGCGCTGCAATCCACGCCCGGCACCGTGACCAATCCGGGGCTGGTGTTTCAGCTCTCCACCGTAATTACCCTAACCGGCGGCGTGATGCTGCTGATGTGGATCGGTGAGCAGATCACCGCGCGGGGC
>JAKFWI010000209.1 GCA_021731965.1 Hyphomonadaceae bacterium
ATGTTTGCGGTTTGGGGGTCAAAAACACGCTCAGCCACAAGAATTTGGCCGCTCTCGGGCGAAGTAAGGCGAATCCGAAAACAGCGAAGCTGCGTTACCGCCGAACGGTGCCAATTTTTCGAGAAGCGATCGAAAGCGCTATCCATTTGCGGGTTGGAACCTGCGGGCCAAAGCGACGCCGCGGTGATCATGAGAAATGCGCGGCCGGCTTCTGGCGCATTTTCAAAGAAATCGAAATCGATTTCTGATCCGATAACTTAGAGCGCATTCGGACAGAAAACCGCAAATCCACTTTTCCTCAATGCGCGCTTGCGCGTCCAGCCGCGCCGCGCGGTGCGATTCCGCTTCACACTGCCCCGGAAGCGCTCTAGAAGAGGCGGCTCGGAGCGTGGCGCAGCCCGGTTAGCGCACCAGTCTGGGGGACTGGGGGTCGTGGGTTCGAATCCCGCCGCTCCGACCAATGTTCACGGCAGTTTGCAGGGCGCGCCAAATATTGCGAAAAGCTCTGCGGCCTGCTTCAGCGCCAGCTTGTAGCCGGTGATGGTCTGGCGTGATTGGGTTGGCGGATGCACGCGGGATTGGTGCGCAAGGCGACTGGGCACCCCTCTCAATCCACAATGCCTGCCTCTTGCCGCTTGCGGTCCAAGCCCTGCGCCAGAGTGTCTGAAATGTTTATGGTCGTACTCATCAATGTAGCATAGCGAAAGTTGCCCAGCGAAGCTAGTTTAGGAAGCCACTCAAGGCGTGAAGACGATTTTCGGGCCGGCATCGGTCATGGCATCGATCGCCTCACTAAACGCCAATGTGCGATGGGTCACGTGCTCGGGGTGGAGCTTGCCGCAGGCGATGCAGGCCAGCGCGTCGGGGAAGGTGGCGCGCGAATGCACCCGGCCGGTGTGCAAGGTCATGCCCTTGAAATACGCGCGCGTCAGCGGCACCGGCGTTGTTGCCCCCAAATGGATCGAAACGCTGGTGAGAACCCCATTGGGCGCGCAGGAGCGGATGGCGAAAGCCAAGGCGGCCTCTGTCCCGGCGCCCTCCACGACGATATCGAATTGCTCCGTCGGCTCGCGCCCCTGATCAAGCGCGAGCGGCGCGGTCTCCGCTCCGAGCCGCGCGGCCCGCGCGCAGCGATCGGAATTGTCATCAAGATAGAGCGTGCGGCCCGCCCCAAGCGCCTTCGCCGCGCCCGCCGCATAAATGCTGACGCTCTGCGCCAGGCCGCCAATCACCAGCACACTGGCATCTGGGCGTTGCTTTAGGTGCGGGGCCACGCCGCGCCAGCCATCCGCGATATTGTCGGAAACGCTCGCCGCCATGACCGCATCGACCCCTTCGGGCAGTTTGACGAGCATGTGGTCCGCGTACGGGACGTGCATCAGATCGGAAAGCGCGCCGCCAAACTCCGTGCCTGATGTCGGCTTCAAGCCATAGGCCGCGCCAAACGGATAGGCCTCACAGGAATTGGTGAGGCCACGCCTGCAGGGATCGCAACGGCCACATGACATCTGGAAGGGCACCACAACCCGATCCCCCGGCGCAACACCGGCCGCAGAGCCCGCCTCGATGACCTCGGCAATGGTTTCATGGCCGAAGGCAAAGGGGCCCGGATACTTCACCACACCCAAAGCGATGTAGAGATCGAGATCGCAGCGCGCCACAGCGAGCGGGTGCACGATAGCATCTGTATCGGCAGCCAAGCGTGGGGCCGGGATCTCTCGCCATTCGAATGCGCCGGGCTGGAGAAAGGTGAGTTGGCGCATGCTGCTATCCCCCAATAATGCCTTAGCTGCTTTGCCCCGCAAGCTGGCACAAACGCTGCGCCGCGCGCACCCCGCCATCCGCCTGCGCCCGAATTTTCTCGCCCAACAGCACCGCCGCCTGGCGATAGCGGCCATCCCCCAGCACCAGACGCAGCGCCTCGCGGATGGCGTGGACCGGCGCCGCGGCGCTCAGGGTCAGTCCCGCGCCGCGGCTGGTGGCGCGCATGGCATTGTCCAATTGGTCGCGGCCCATCGGCAGATTGATCACCGGGACGCCGTGCAGCAAGGGTCGCATCAAAGTGCCGTGGCCGGCATGGCTGATCACCACCGCGCAGCGCGGCACCAAGGCATCATGCGAGGCATTGAGCAGCACGCGTACATTGGCGGGGATGTTGGGGAAATCTTCCGGCCGCAGCGCCGGTCCCAGCGTCACGATCGCCTCCACTTTCTCGCCGCGCACGGCCTCGATACAGCGGCGCAGCATGTCTTCTTGGGCCTGGTACAAAGTGCTGGTGGAGATCAGCACCAAGGGGAAATCCCCCTCCGCCGGCAAAGCGATGCCGCGCACCCAATCGGGATCACGCACCATCGGGCCCGCATAAAAGAAGGGTTCAGGCGGGGGGTCCGTGCCAAAGTCGAACGCCTGCGCAACGGATAAGGCGATCAAGCGCGCGCCTTGGATTTGCTGCAGCACGTGTTCTAGCGGCGCAAGAGCATGCGCCGAACGCGCCGCATTCAGCTGCGGCAAATGCACATCGTACAGCGCCGATACTGCGCGGCGGATCATCGCATCGCGGGTAAAGTCCACCTCCTCGCGGGCGGGCTTCAGGCCAGGCCCAAAGGGTGGCACATCCAGGCGCGTCGGGAAGGGCCAGAGATTGCCGGTCAAGATGGCGAAGGGCACGCCTGCTGCTTCAGCCCCCAACATGACGCCAAACAGCATTTCATTGGTGACGATGAGATCGGGCCCAAACTCCGCGGCAATGGCGCGGATATCGGTCGCATAAGCCGCTGCCGGCCCGCAAACCACCTCGTCGCACAGCTGGTGGATGATGGTATCGGGCGTGAGCGCGCGCCAATCCTGCACCGAATCGGCCGCGTCCCCGGCCCTCGGCCGGTTGGGAGCGCTGCGCCAGGCTTCGAACTCCAACCCCTCGGCGAGCACTGCGGCGCGATTGGCATCGTCACTGACCACGCAAACCTGCGCACCGAGCTGCGCGACTTGGCGCGCGACCATCAGCGCCGGTGCGACATGCCCGCCGCCTTCCCATGTTGCGAACACTATCCGGGGATTCATGGGGCCGCCAATGGCGGTGGTTCCACCGAAGGAACAACCAATTGCTCACCGGCCAACGCGCCGCCAATGGCGACGGACACCTGGGAAAACACCGGGGCCAATTGGCCCTCAAAGCAGGGCTCCATGCACCAAGCGGGGCACAGGGGTGCCGCGGTAATGCGCAGTTTTGAGGCCTTTCTGGGCCGTGCCCGCGCCACCATGCGCGCCAGAAAGGGCAAGGCCGCACCCCCACCGGACATCACCACGGTGAGGCCATTGTTGAGACTGCCCGCCAGCAAGCCCGAATCAATAGCCGCCAAGGTCTGCACATAACCCTGCTTCACCGCGTCCACAAAGGCGCGGTAGCCGACATGGCGCTCCAGCTCCGCGGCTTGGACGTGGACCACGCCTCCCCCATAACGCACCGCCGCCCGACCCTCCGCAAACAGTCTTTCTTTGAGGCGACGGACGTGCGGGGACAACTCACGCCATAACACGCCCTGCGCCGTTGCGCCTTTGACGTGCTTGGCACGCTCGATCAGCAGGTTGAGCAAAGCATTATCCACAGTATCGCCCGCCAAATCGATGGTTTTGCGCGCTGGGCGAATCTCTGTCACCTGGCCGTTGCGCACGCCGAAGGCACCGAAATCGGTGGTGCCGGCCCCGATATCCACCACCAGCAAGACCTCCGAATGCCCTGGCTCTAGCAGCATGCGCGCGCAGGCGGCGGCCCCCGCCTCGAATACAGCACCTACAACCACCGGCGCGGCCCCGGCCATGGCCCGCTTCAGGGCCGCGTGTACTGAATCGAGCGCCAAGCCGGCTGGATCATCATAGGCCCCAGCGAGATCCTGCGCCAGGAAAGCGCCCTCATTAAACAGCGCGCCGAGCTCCCGGCGGCGATCATTCCCGAGCCCCCAGGCGGGATAGGTAAAGCGAAACGGCGGGACCGCCTCGTGCGGCGAAAGACCCAGCGCGTCGCGCATACGGTGAAGCGCAAAGCCTAAATACAGCACGACCAAATCACGCTGGCTGAAACTGCCGTGGGCATTGTAACGCGCCGGTGCCGTCCCCAGGAGCACACGCGGCAGATCCGGCGCGGAGAGCAAGGTTTTGAAGGATAGATAGGGGGCCCCCAAGCGGCCATGCGCTCCAGCTTTGGCTGCTGCATCAACCGCCAGCGCGTCTGGCCCCACCAGCACCCGATCACCTACCACCCGCAGCGCCGTGGCCAGCACCACGCCGTCTTGCCTGCCCAAAGGCAGCACGCGCACCGCCTCCGGGCGAAAGGCCTGGCCGGGCTCGCTGAGATATTGCGCTGCCTTGCACCACGCTGTCCCGAAATCAAGGCAAATCGTGCTCACGGCCCACCCAGAAGTTTACGGCTTTTGACGAGGCGGACGCAGGCCTTCAGCACCACGCCGCGGCCCAGGCTCGTGACGCCAGGCGCAGCGACCCTCACCATCGCCCCCACGCGCGCTTTCCCCAGTTCCAAGGCATGATGTGCTGAATCATAACGCGCGACGCTACCAATCTTGCCGAACAGAACCAAGCCCCGCAAGCGTAATGCAGAGGTCAATTCGTCCATCGTCAAGGCCAACGCTTCTTGAGCGGCGTGCAATGGCCTGGCCGTTTCGGTCGCGTACCGGCCGGAAGTCAAGGCGCGCTGGGCACGCGCACACTCGGCGCAGGCCCGGGCCAGGCAAAGATCGGCTTCGCGCCAACTTTCCTGCGCCAAAGCCGCCACACTGGTGTTCATGCGCCGATCCGCGCCACGGGCGCAAAATTCTGCAGCAAAGCCATCGGTGCCTGGCCGCGCGCCATCAGTCCTCGAAAAGCACGGCGCGCTTTGGCCGCATCGGTGCGCCTCTGGCGGGCCACCAGCAGGCAGACATCGGCCCCGCGCGCCATGACAGCGGCATCAACGGACACCAAGACCGGCGGCAAATCCAGCACCACGCAATCGAAGCGCGCACGCAGGCCTGCCATTAGATTTTGCGCCCCCGCGCCACTATAAAGATCGCTCAGTACATGTTTGGTGCGTGCCGCGGGCACGATGCTGAATCCAAAGGGATCAGCGGGAAGCTCCACCTGCTCAATCGCCACCTCTCCCCGGCTTACTTCCCACGCGCCCTGCGTTGGATCATGGCCTAGCGCCAGGGTTGCCGTGCGCGCGCGCAAATCGCAATCCATCAGCACGGTTTTGCGCTTCATGGACGCCGAAATCGCCGCAATCGCCAGAGCGGTGGTTGAGGCCCCTTCTTGGCGCTGCGCGCTGCTCACCGCCACGATTTGCCGCGCCCCACCATCGAGCAAGTCCCAGCAGACGTGACGCAGCACGCTAGAATACGCCGCGCTTGGAAACTCACTGAGAAAACGCAGCGGCGTGCGCTCATCGGGCGGCAAGCGCGCGAGATCGCGCTTGGTCAATTCTGGCACGGCCCCTACGCGCACCGCTCCCCAGGGCGGCCCGGGGGCGCGAGCCGCCTTTCGTATCAGTAACGGTGGCATCACTGACCTTGGCCAACCGCAAAACCGAGTCGCATCTTTTCTCCATGACCTCTTGGCAATCCAATGATGGGCAGCGGCGATCTTCAAAGCCGCCTTTTCAATCGATCAATTGAGCGCCATTACCAAAGGATTGCTTTCCATCAACGAGCCCGAGGGTAAATTGACAGGATTTTCACGCGACGGCAACGGTCCGTGCGTCTGCCGCGCACGCCAATTGCGTTACCGCGCGGTAGATGCCCGCGCGACAGCCAAGCGCACGCCCGCGCCAGACACGGGCTCTGCCTCGTCGCTTACGCGCAACACGGCTTCGAGAGCCGCAATCAAAATGCCGGCCTTGTTCGCATCCAGCAGCTTGCCGCCTTGGTTTTCGCGCACGTAGAAAACATCCGCCGCGCGCTCCCCATAGCCATCGACATGGGCAGAAACGATGGTGCAATCCGCCGCCGCGATGGCCGCAGCAAGATCGGCCAACAGGCCGGGACGATCGCGGCCCGACACCTCGATCACCGTCGAACTGAGTGAGGCCTCCTGATCGAGCCGAACCCACGGCTCCACCGCAAACACCGCAAGGCGACACGCCACGCTGGGCGGCCGCGGGGCGGCCACGGGCCCCGGGCCGGGAATGACCTCGCGCAGCCTTTGCAGCACCGTCTGCAAACGCTCCGGCTCGTCGGCGCAAAAGGCTTGGCCTTGGCGATCCCGCAGCGAAAACACGTCGAACACCGCCCCGTCGGACAGCAAAAGCCCGCGCGCATCGGCGATATCGGCCCCCATCTGTGCCAACACCCCTGCCAAGGATGCAAATAGGCCCGGCCGATCTGGTGCGCGCACCAGCACCTGGGTAATGGCCTGCTGCGCCAGCGCGCGCGCGGCCACGTGCACGCTTTGCTCTGCACGTGCCACTTCGCTGGCGTGCCACAAGGCCTCTTCTTGTGAGAAAGACAGCCAATATGCGTCGCCGACCTTGGCGAACCAATCTTGCACGCGCGCCGAAGAAGGCCCAAGCGCTTCCGCCAGATGGGCCTTTGCGCGCGCCGCCTGTTGGGCCAAATTCTCGGCGACGCCCGCCTCGTCGGTATAGCCGCCGCGCAGCGCCGCTTCGCTGGCCCGGTAGAGATCACGCAGCAATTGACCCTTCCAGCCATTCCACACCCCGGGCCCGACGGCACGGATATCGGCCACGGTCAAGATCAGCAGCAAACGCAAGCGCTCCAGCGCCCCGATTTGCTGGACAAAGCCCGCCACCGTGCGCGGATCGGTGATGTCGCGCCGTTGCGCCACTTCGCTCATCAGCAAATGGTGGCGCACCAGCCAGCCAACGAGCGCGGTCTCCTCCTCAGGCAAACCCAGGCGCCGGCAGGCCGCCTCTGCCGCCTTGGCGCCATCGACGCATTGATCGGCCCCTGATTTGCCGACGTCGTGCAGCAGCATGGCGAGATAGAGCGCCCGGCGATTGACGATTTTGGTGAACAGCTCGCTGGCGAGCGGATGATCATTCGCGAGCCGCCCGGCTTCGATTTCGCTGATCAATTCAATCGCATGCAGGGTGTGCTCATCCACCGTGAAATGGTGGTACATGTTAAACTGGGTGCGCGCGACGATCATGCCAAATTCGGGAAGGAAACGGCCCAGCACCCCGGCCTCGTTCATGAGTTTCAGCGTCCTGGCAGGATTGCGCGTGGAGGTGGCGCAGGCCAAAAAGCTCTGGCGCGCACCGGCGGCTGCCCGCAGCACCGGCGTGATGCGGCGCAGATTGGCGCTGGCCTCGGCCAACGCTTGGGGGTGGATATCCAAATCATGACGATCCGCGCACTCAAACATGCGCAGCAGCATTTCAGGCTGGCGCGCAAAAAGATCGGCTGAGGCGATGGTCAAGCGCCCGTTTTCCATGCGAAAATTCGGCTCACCCTCAAGGGGATTGCGGCGAAAGAAGATCGGAAAGCGTGACAAACTGGGCGCGCGCTTGTGCGCGTCAGATTCCAACTTGGCGCAGATCGTCCGCGTCAGTGCGCCCACATGCTTGGCCACCAGGAAATAGCGCTTCATGAAACGCTCTACCGCCGGCTGGCCCGTGCGGTGCGCAAACCTCAGGCGCAGCGCCATTTCCGGCTGTAAGTCAAAGGTCAGCCTCTCTTGGGCCCGGCCGACCAAGCGGTGCAATTGGCAGCGAACGGTCCACAAAAATTGTGCGGAATCGGCGAACACGCGTGCATCTTCTGCGCTCAATGTGCCCTGCCGCACGAAATCCTCGGTGCTCAGGGGGCCGTAGCGTCGGCGCAGCAGCCAAAACAAGGTGTGCAGATCGCGCAGCCCGCCTTTGCTTTCCTTGACATTGGGTTCAACCAAAAAGCGGGAAGCCCCGGCCCGCTGGTGGCGCGCGTCCCGCTCGCTCAGTTTCGCCGCCACGAAACGCGCATAGCGATCGCGCGAGAATTCCCGGCGCAGGCGCTCCTCCAGATCGGTAAACAAGCCGGCGTCGCCCGCCACATGGCGCGCCTCCAGCAGAGCGGTTTCGATCGTGTGATCCGCCCGCGAGGATTGCAGGCAATCCTCGATGGAGCGGGCCGAATGCCCCACCTTCAGCTTCAAATCCCACAGCATATACAGCACGAATTCGCTGACCGATTCGGTCCAGCTCGTGGATTTATACGGGCGCAAAAATACCAGATCGATGTCGGAAAAAGGCGCCAGCTCCCCGCGGCCATAGCCGCCCACCGCCACCAGAGCGAGCCTCTCGCTCATGGTCGGGTTATCGGCGCGGAAAACATGATCGACGGTGAAGGCGAACAAAGCCGCAATGATCTCATCGACCACCCGGCTGAGCGCCCGCGCCGTGGCCAGGCCGTCCAGCCCCGCATCCAGCTGCTCCAGCGCCTGCTCCCGGCCCGCTTCGATCGCCTCTAGCAAGATATCCTTGGCTGCGGCCCGGCAGGCGGCGGGCGATTCGCCATGCTGGCGCGCACAGGCGCGAAGGTTTTCCTGCAAACCCTGCGCAAAGGCGCTAGGGATGGTGGTGCCAAGGCGCGAACGAAAAGCCATACACGCAGTGTGAGCCCAATCACGGCCGCTGGCTATATCGCGCCGCACGCAGAGTTGGCGCGCAGCCATGGCATTGCTATGCACTGTGCGCAGGTGCCGCGCAAAGGCGCGGATCGGGGCGAAGGGCCAAGACCGAGATGACCATTCTCATCACTGGGGGGGCAGGCTATATCGGCTCCCATATGGCCTGGGCGCTGCACGATCGCGGGGAAGAAGCCATCGTTCTCGATACGCTGGTCACCGGCCTTGCCAATGCCATCCCCCCATCCACCCGCCTGATCCAGGCCGATATCGCCGATCGCGAGGCCCTGCGCGCTCTGTTTGCGTACAACGCCATCTCGGCCATTGTGCACTTCGCCGCCTCCACCGTGGTGCCCGATAGCGTCGCCGATCCGTTGCGCTATTACGCCAACAACACCATCAAGGCGCATGCACTGATCGAAGAGGCCGTCCGGGCCGGGATCGCGCGCTTCGTGTTTTCCTCTACCGCTGCGGTCTACGGCTCACCCACGCACACTACCATCACCGAAGAAACGCCGCCGCGGCCGGAATCGCCTTATGGGGCCTCCAAGCTGGCCACCGAAGGCATGCTCCGCGACGCCGCCAGCGCGCATGGATTTTCATTGGCGATCCTGCGATATTTCAACGTGGCTGGAGCCGATCCCCTCGGGCGGGCTGGCCAATCGAGTGCCCGCGCCACCCATTTGATCAAGGTTTGCGCGCAAGCGGCCTTGGGCCGGCGCGACGGGGTGGAGATTTATGGCACCGATTACCCAACCCCAGATGGCACTGGCGTGCGCGATTACATCCACGTCAGTGATCTCATCACCGCGCACCTGCTGGCGCTTGATCAGCTCGCGGCGGGAAGTGAGCAAATCCTGCTCAATTGCGGTTATGGGCGCGGCTTTTCCGTGCGCGAGGTGATCAGCGCGGTGCAGCGCGTTAGCGGCAATCCCTTCTTGGTGCGCGAAATGCCGCGCCGTGCCGGGGATCCGTCCATCGTGGTCGCCGCTGCTGATAAAATCCGCGCCAGCCTTGGCTGGAAGCCACGTTTTGCTGATCTCGACACCATCGTTGAGCACGCATTGTCATGGGAAAAGCGCTTAGCCTGAGGGGCAATCATGTGTGGAATTATCGGGATATTGGGTAAAGCACCGGTCGCGCAGCGCGTGCTCGAATCGCTGAAGCGGCTGGAATATCGCGGCTATGATTCCGCCGGCATCGCCAGCCTGGAGCCCAATGGGGCGCTGGAGCGGCGACGCGCCTCCGGCAAGATCATCAATCTCGAAGCTGTGCTGGCCAGCGCGCCCTTGCAGGGCCACACGGGCATCGGGCACACCCGCTGGGCCACCCATGGCGCGCCGACGGAATCCAATGCCCATCCGCACGCCACGGAGAAAGTCGCCTTGGTGCATAATGGCATCATCGAAAACTTCCGCCCGCTGCGCGCACGTCTGATGGCGGAGGGGCATCGCTTCACCTCCCAAACAGACACCGAGGTTATCGCGCACCTGATCACCAGCCATATCCTGGCCGGCATGGATCCCATTGCCGCCAGCGAGGCTGCGATCGGCGAATTGGAGGGGGCGTTCGCTTTGGCCTGCATTTTTGCCGATGCGCCCGATCTGATGTTCGGCGCGCGGCGCGGCAGCCCACTGGTCATCGGAATTGGGGATGGGGAAATGTTCCTCGGCTCCGATGCCATCGCCGTCGCGCCCTTCACCCAAACCATCATCTATCTGGAAGAAGGAGACAGCGCGGCGCTCACCCGCGCCGGCGCGCGCATCAAGGATGACAAAGGCCAACCCGTTACGCGCCCGCGCGCGCAAGTCATGGGGGCGGCGGCAGCGGAAAAAGGCAATCACCGCCATTTCATGCAAAAGGAGGTGTACGAACAGCCCGAAACATTGGCCCGCACGGTGGGCCGATATGTGGACGGATTTTCCGAGACCGTCTCCATCCCCGATCTGGGCGCCCTCGATCTCGCGGCCATCGATCAAATATTCCTCGTGGCCTGCGGCACGGCTTCCTATGCCGGGCGGGTGGCCGAATATTGGCTGGAATCCCTCGCCAAAATCCCGGTCGAATGCGATATCGCTTCCGAGTTTCGCTATCGCAGCCCGGTTCTGGGGCCCAAATCGGCGGCCATGTTCATTTCGCAATCGGGCGAAACCGCCGATACCTTGGCGGCCTTGCGCTATGCCAAGCAGGCAGGCCTGCCCACCTTGAGCGTGCTCAATGTTCCTCAATCCACCATGTGGCGCGAGACGGATTGCGTGCTGCCGACGCTAGCCGGCCCCGAAATCGGCGTGGCCTCCACCAAGGCCTTCACCGCCCAGCTCACCGCCTTGGCGGCATTCACCATCGCGCTGGCCAAGGCGCGCGGCACGATTGATGCCGATGCGGAACACCGCTTGGCCCGCGCGCTCATCGAAATGCCGCGTTTGGTGGCGCAGGCTTTGCAGTGCGAGCCGATGGCCCAGCAGCTCGGCGCGGAGATCGCCAAATCCGTCGGCTGTTTGTTTCTGGGGCGGGGGGTGTATTTCCCCTTGGCGCTGGAGGGCGCGCTCAAGCTCAAGGAAATCAGCTATCTCCACGCCGAGGGCTATGCCGCCGGGGAATTGAAGCACGGCCCCATCGCCCTCGTGGACGAAAACATGCCGGTCATCGTTCTCGCCCCCAAAGACCCGCTTTTTGAAAAGACTATGTCCAATGTTGAAGAAGTGCATGCGCGCGGCGGCAAGATCATCCTGATTTCTGACCCGCCGGGCCATGGTGCGAGTGAGCACCTCAACGTGCGACGGTTGATCATTCCCAGTTGCGATGGAATCGTCTCTCCCATCGTGGCGGCCATTCCGATCCAACTGATCGCCTATCACACGGCGCTGAGCCGCGGCACCGATGTGGATCAACCACGCAATCTGGCCAAATCCGTCACGGTGGAATGAATACGGGCTGACAGGCTGTTCACGAAGGGAGCGACCCTCCAAATCGATCTCACTCCGCTGCGATCGTGCCAGAAGCCCGCGCCTGATCGCCCCGCCCAGCCAGTAGGCCGGCCACGGAGATGTCTTCATCGAGGTCTTCCCAATGCAAACCGCGCCCCGCCGGGCCGATCCGCACTCCCGCGCGTTGTTCTGGCGTCGCCCGCAGCAAGCGCGGGAACCAGGCCAGCGGCGCTCCGATCGTGCGGCCGTCACTGAGGTCCACCCAGAGGGTGTCGGCGTCACAATGAGCAGATTTAGCCGAAATGCTCATGCCATGCCCTTTCGATCTCGCCGCGACGATCTTGGATCACGCGCAACATTTCCACCAAATCGCGTCGATTGAAACCCACATTATCCGCGACCATCACTTCCGGCTGCAACCAAAACTTCGCCTCGGCTTCGGCCCGCTGCACATGGATATGGATCGGCTCGCGCGGGCTTCCTTCGTTTGAATAAAAGAAAAACCTCGCCCCGGCGAAGCGAAATACAACAGGCATGGAGGCAAGATAGCACAAACGCGCACGGATTGTGGGCAGTGCTGGCTGAACGACAAATCGATGTGCGTCGGGGAGGAAGTCATCTCCCCCCGTTCACGAAGGGAGCGGCCCGAAGGGCCGAGGGGGGCGTTGGCCCGCCCGCGATAGAAGCCCCCACCGCGCTTGCGCGCACCTCCCCCGCAGGCGGGGGAGGAAAGAATCATCCTGGTTTCGAGTGCAGCGAGAGGGCCAGGATCTAGAGCCACACGCGCCCGCGCGGCCGAATTGATCTGACGCAAGCGGGATCGGAGATGGCGGGAGATCGCAGCATTGGCGAAAAAATGCCGGCTCGGTTGCAAAATCCCGGAGCTTGTCGCTCAGGAGTCATACTGATAGAAACGCTATCATTGCTCTCATCAATCTCAGGGCCGGATCAGCCTCGATGACAACCAACCTCCATGTGCGCAATCTGGATGAAGAACTGGTCGCACGGCTCAAGCGCCGCGCGGCGCTTGAGCCGTGCGACCAGTTCTTCATCCAGATTGCGCACATGGAGGTTGGTTGTCAT
>JAKFWI010000153.1 GCA_021731965.1 Hyphomonadaceae bacterium
GCGGCGGCGGCCCTCGATAGCGTGCGCGCGGCGCTGGCACAGCTAGCACCGTGAGCGCGGCGCTGCGCTATGCGCCGGCCAATTGCGCGGACGGCGCAATCTTGAGCGCTTTTGCGCGCGATTCCTTTTGCGAAACCTTCGGCCATCTCTATCCGGACTCAGATTTGCGCGCCTTTCTGGAGGAAAACTATTCTCCGGCGCTCCAAACCGCGGAGATTGTCGATCCCGATACTGAGCACAGGATTGCCTGGCGCGGCGCGGCAATCAGCGGCTTTGTCAAGCTGGGGCGGGAGCGCACGGGGCATGCTTTGCCCGGTCGCTTCGCCCTTGAGTTGCACCGGCTGTACGTGACGCGCACCGATCAAGGCGCGGGAGTGGCCCGCACGCTGATGGATTGGGCCATGGCGCGGGCGCGCGCGCGGGGCGCAGTGGACATGACGCTTTCGGTGTTTTCGGAAAACCACCGCGCCAAACGGTTTTACGCGCGCTACGGCTTTATCGAGATCGCGCCTTATGTGTTCAAGGTCGGCTCCATCGAGGATGCGGATCTGATTTACCGTGCCGCTTTGGACGCATGACAGCTTAGATCGTTCCCGGAAGGTGTGAAACGGTTTTGGCCCGTGCGCATGGTCCGATCGATGCGGCACAACGCGATCGGATCATGCTTGGGTCACTTGACCGCAGCCCGCTGCGCGCCTTTCTTGGCAAGCCAGCCCATCCGCCTCCGTGACGATGGCGGTGAACGTGAATAAGACGGGCTTGATAGCGCTAAAGCACCTTCAGCATGGCTGCGACGAGGGGGTGGCGCACGATGTCGCGGTCCGCGAGGCGCACCACGGCCACATCCTTCAGGCTTTCCAGCTTATCGGCGGCCTGCGCCAGCCCAGACAATTCCGGCAACAAATCGGTTTGCGCTGGATCGCCCGTAACCACCATGGTGGAGCTGTAGCCCAAGCGGGTCAGCAGCATTTTCAACTGGCCGAAAGTGCAGTTTTGCGCCTCGTCAATCACGACAAAGGCGTTGTTGAGGGTGCGCCCGCGCATAAAGCCCACCGGCGCGATCTCGATCAGGCCTTCGGCCATCATGGTTTTGAGGCGCTTGGGGGACAGCCGATCGGAAAGCGCGTCATAGAGCGGGCGCAAATACGGCGCGAGCTTTTCCTCCATGTGGCCCGGCAAAAAGCCGAGGCTCTCGCCCGCCTCGACCGCGGGGCGTGACAACACGATGCGGCCAATGCGGCCCGCCTCCATGGCCTCGACGGCCTTGGCGATGGCCAGATAGGTCTTGCCGGTGCCGGCCGGCCCCAACGCCAAAGTGAGGCAATGCGCGTCGATGGCTGCCATCAAGGCCTCTTGGCCTTTGCTTTTTGGCTTTATGGTTTTGAGAAAGCTCTGCTCGCGCTCTATGTCTGGGCTAGGGCGGAAATTGCTATCGACCACCTGGAGCTTGCGCTCGCGGCCGGTGCGGCTGGTGCGGGCGTCAAGGTCAACAGCATCGCGGGCGGTTCTGCGCACGGGTCGTTTGGCCATGGTCGACTCCTCTGGAAGGATGGCGTGGCCCCTAGATAGGGACACAGGCCAAGAAAAAGCCGCCGGATCATCTCCGACGGCCAAATGAGAACTGATTTTGCGATTCGAAACAGCAGGCGGATCAAATAAAGCCTGGTCGATGGGCAGGCCTTCAAAAGGCGATCGGTTTACCGCCCGCTTGCGGGAATGAGCCTGAACCGGGGATAAGCGTGCCACGCCTGCTCCGTTCCATTGGGGGAGGATATGCCAGGGAATGCACAGAGCATTCCTTTATCCACCCTTGACCCGGCCGAACCCGGCAGGCCTCATAGGCCCACTCAACGCCAAGAAAGTTAACGCCCCCTCAACGCCCCCCAAACCCGCCTGGAGCCATCATGCCGATTTATGCCCTTGCTGACGCCGATTTGGAGGTTGAGGACCCGGCCGCCTATTGGGTTGCGCCCACGGCCGTGCTGATCGGCAAGGTGGTATTGAAGCGCAATGCCAGCATTTGGTGGGGCGCGGTGCTGCGCGGCGACAATGAGCCCATCGTGGTGGGCGAAAATTCCAATGTGCAGGATAATTCCGTGCTGCACACCGATCCCGGCGCGCCGCTGACAATTGGCCGTGGGGTGACCGTCGGGCATCTGGCCATGCTTCACGGCTGCGTGATCGGGGATGATTGCCTGATTGGCATCCGTGCGACCGTGCTGAACCGGTCCGAAATCGCGGCGGAAAGCCTGGTTGGGGCGCATGCTTTGATCACGGAGCGCAAGCTTTTCCCCTCGCGCAGCCTGCTGACGGGTGTGCCAGCACAACGCGTGCGCGATTTGACGGATGATCAGGTGCAAGGCGTGCGCGCCTCGGCTTTACATTATGTCGAAAACGCGCGGCGCTATCACGCCAAATTGGGCGCTAGCGCGCTGCTTGGTGCCTGAGCTGCCTTAGGTGGCGAGCAGGGGCGTGCGCCAAATCTGGCGCAAGCGCGATTCCACCTCAGGGCCGAGGCCCAAATGCGCGAAGCGATCGCGCGTGGCATCAACCACGATCAGGCGATCGCCTTGGCGTGTTTCCGCGCCCAAGCGATTGCGGACGGCCCCGACGCTCTCGCAGGTGCGCAAGGCCCAAACACTTTGGGTGATCTGGGTGTTTTCGCCCAAAGAGCTCAGCGCCGGCTGAAAGGAGGGCGAACCCGAGCGGAGATCAGCGATCACCAACAGCCGCGCTTCCACGCCGTGGCCGGCGGCTGCGGCGGTCAGCCCAGGTTGGGGGGACGGCGTGGGGGTAACGGTGTGCATTTCCAGCTCCGGTGACGGCGTTTCTGCGCGTGACGGGGGAAATGCAAACTTCTTGCCACTTGATCATAGATGCGCGGGGGCGGCGGTCCTCGGTTGAAAATCGATGGCAAAACCGCGCTCTAGATAGCGCGCCACCTTGCCGTAAGAGGCCCCCACCCGCACCCAAGAGCCGACGCGCGGCGGATTTCGATTGCATGAGAGCGAGGCACCGACCAAGGAAAAGTCCAAAACCGTGCAATCGATCGAAGTGCCGTCCTCCAACTCCACCGCCAGCAGGCCCGCGCCGGCATAGCGCTTGTTGCGGCGCGCGCCTTCAGCGTCCGGAACGGGGATTTTTGTTTCGTTTAGAAGCAAGATCAGCGCCTCGGCAATGCGCTCGCGCTGGCGCGCGCTGGCTTCAAACACCACGGCAAAGCGCTGGGGCCCGTCAATGCGCACCACTTTGGCTTCGACCCGGCCGATGCGATCAAGATAAATCAGCACGCGCGTGCCAATTTCTGGCGCAGGCGCGCCGATGCACGCCCCGCCGGGCGAGAGGTCCTCGGTGCGGCACACATGCTCACGCTTCGATTGATCCATGAAACGACCCGGCAAATGCGCATTGGCCCGCCGGAACCTGCGCCGCTCAGCGCCCGTGCGCTTCAGCGTGCCTAGGGACGGTGTCGACGGGATCGATAAGGTGTTCGACACGATGTTCGACACGGGCACACTCCTTCAAAACCGTTCCAGTATGGCGCAGCTTTGTTAAAGCGGGTTTACCAAAGCGGCTTTGACTGTGGCGCAATTGCCTTTCTGGCTTGCGCCCACCAGCCGAAGAGACGACGATTGCCGCCTATGGCGATCCCGCCTGATCGCGGCAGATAAAGAGGGCATCGATGGCGCAGGCACAAACGAGCCAAGAGGGTGAGCGGTTTGATTATGTCATCGTCGGGGCCGGCTCTGCGGGCTGCGCCCTGGCCAACCGGCTGACGGAAGATGCGGCGGTGCGGGTCTGTTTGCTGGAGGCCGGAGAGCCGGACAATTCTCCTTTGGTGCGCATGCCCTCGGGGGCCGGCGAATTGCTGCGCCAGAAAGGCAAGTTTAATTGGGGCTTTGAAACCGTCCCACAAGCGCATTTGAATCAACGGGTGCTGTGGCAGCCCCGTGGGCGCGGCTGGGGCGGCTCTTCCTCCATTAACGGCATGATCTACATTCGCGGGCATGCCAGCGATTATGATCATTGGCGCCAGCTCGGTCTGACCGGATGGAGCTATCGCGACGTGTTGCCCTATTTCAAGCGCTCGGAATCCTATGCAGGCGGCGAGGATGCCTGGCATGGCAAGCAAGGCCCATTGACCGTGTCGGCGCCCGAATCCAGCAATCCCATCTTCCCAGCCTTTGTGGCAGCGGGGGAGCAAGCGGGCTATCCGCGCACCGATGATTTCAACGGTGCCAACCAAGAGGGCGTGGGGCCGTATCAATTGACCATCAAGGACGGCGTGCGATGGAGCGCGGCCATGGCCTATTTGCGCCCGCTGCTGGGCGTGCGGCGCAATCTTGAGATCAAATCGCGGGCGCACGCGCACCGGATCCTGTTCGAGGGCAAGCAAGCGGTGGGGGTGGAGTTTTCCGCGGGGCCGGGCCGGCCGCTGCGCAGCGTCTATGCGGCCAAAGAAGTGCTGCTGGCGGCAGGGGCCATGCAATCACCGCAGCTTTTGCAATTGTCGGGGATCGGCGATCCGGACATCCTGGCCAAAGCGGGCATTGCCGTGCGCGTGGCCCGCTTGGCCGTGGGGCGCAATCTGCAAGATCACCTAGATGTGACCGTCGTGCATGAATGCCCCGAACCGATCACCGTCTATTCCATGACCAAAGGGCTGCGCAAATACGGCGTGGGGCTTGATTACATGGTGCGGCGCAAGGGTGCGGGGCGCTATAACTGGCTGGAATCGGGCGCGTTTTTGCGCACAAGGCGGGAGCTGGAAGTGCCCGATGTGCAATTGCATCTGGTGGGCGGCATCATGCTCGATCACGGGCGCAATGCGGTGGAGAAGGACGGCTTTACCGTGCATGTCTGCCAATTGCGGCCCGAGAGCCGCGGGGAAATCCAGATCATTAACGCCGATCCGTTCACGGCACCGGCGATCGATCCCAATTATTTCGCCAGTGAGGTGGATCGGCGCACCTTGCGCGACGGCGTGCGCATGGCCCGGGATATTTTGCGCCGGCCAGCGTTGGATGCCTTGCGGGGGCCGGAATACGCCCCGGGCGAAAGCGTGCGCACCGATAGCGAGCTGGACGCTTGGATCCGCCAGACGGCGGAAACCATTTACCACCCGGTCGGCACCTGCCGCATGGGGGTTGATCCGGAATCGGTGGTGGATGAGCATTTGCGCGTGCGCGGCGTCGAGGGCTTGCGGGTGATCGATGCCTCGGTGATGCCCTCGCTGGTCGGGGGCAATACCAATGCGCCCACGATCATGATCGCCGAAAAGGCCGCCGATATGCTGCGCGGCCGCGCGCCGCTTGCGCCTGAAGATGCCATGGTGGGCAGCACGACCTGAAGCATGACCGTAGCGACAGTGAAGCGCGCTGCGCGGGTAACGTGTATTGCGTTGTAAAGCCATGTCGGCAGCAATGGGCAATGAGGGGAATAATCCAGAAATTGCAATTAAGAGTTGTGATGCAGCGAGAGGCAGACTGCGCGATATTTGCAGCAATGGTTTGGAGAAGAATGTGAAGACCAGCGGCTTGAGCGCTCGCGCCTAATGATATTCGAACACAGCTTAAAGTAGAAAACGCCACCCACCGCGGGCACACTGCAGAAGTCTATGCACCCGGATATTGACGCGACTCCTGCGTAGCGGCATGACAGTTCAGGGCTGATCTTTGGGTGAAAGTTTTTTGTCAATGAGTGATCAAGCGTCGGATGAAACCGATCAGCGTCCCATCGAGGATGGGCTGCTGGCGGGGCGCTCCCTCATTGATGGGCGGTTGGTTTTTCCCATGCCGGAAGGCGAAGAAGCGGCCGCGTATCAGCCCGTCATCCTGGCACGCCGGGGGCGTTTATGGTCCTGGACCTCCCAGCGTCACCGCCCCAAGGGCCTGGGGATTGAGGTGGAGCCGGCGCACACCATCCTCATCGGCTACGTGGAATTGGACGGGCAAATGATGGTGGAGGGGCATTTGTTGATCGACGATGCATCCAGTTTGCACCGCGGCATGGAACTTGAACTCACGATCGAGACGGAGGGTGAGGCCGGGAGCGGCGCGATTTACTCCTACGCGTTCCGCCCCATAGCCAAATAGCCTCCCGCCCAAGCGGCCAGATCTGCCGCGCTTTCGTGTCCGAAAATGCGCCAGTGCGGGCGAGGGGCTTGACCCGGCGTGCCGGAGCTCCCGACATTGTCGAAGCGGATGGAGGGAACCTTCCTTAAAGTCCTGTAAGTTCTTTGGCTTGTTACAAGCGCTCGCCCGAATCATGTGAGGGTATCTGCCAGTGACGGAGACTGAGATGGCAGACGAGTTTACAGAGCGCCACGAAATGTTAATGCGCGAGCAGGCTGACAAAGCGCAGCGTGACCAGCAAGCCAAGAACGATGCCGAGGCTGGTGTTGATCGTTCGGGAAATCCTATGGATTGGGGCGATAGGCAAGATTACCTTAGAATCCACGCGGAGTATTCCAAGAAAAAGTAAACGAGCCGATGCTCGGCCGGTATTTCGACTTACGTAGAATGAACCAGCGTTTGTCCTTCATACCGAAGCGAAATGGTAACTAGGAGATATAAGGCCTTTATACCACACTCACCATCGACCCGTAAGCGCCGAGCCGCGCGTCGCTCGTGACCAGCCGATAGGGCTCGGTCAGCGCCGTCGCCACCAGCAGCCGATCGAACGGGTCGTCGTGATGGCGCGGGACGCTCTCCAGCGTTAACACATGCTGCGGCGACACCGGCACGATCGAAAAGCCACTCGCCTGAAAGAATCCGAGCGCATCCTTGGCGGACATCGGCATCGCTTTGGCGCCGTGCTTTGCGTGCTTGATCGCGATCTCCCAAAGGCTCGCAACACTCACGAAAAAGCTCCCCGCCGGTTCGCACAGGAGCGCCCGCGCCGCCTGCGGCAGACGCGGATTATCCTCCACCGCCCAGATCGCGATGTGCGTATCGAGTAGCAGGTTCATTCAGGCTCGCCGTTGAACAGGGCAGCGATTTCGGCATCCAGCTCAGGGTCCGGCGCCGGCGTCACGAACTTGCCCTTGGCAACGCCGATGCGCGGGCCTGTCGGCACTTTTCCGATCGGCACGAGGCGCGCCGCCGGCTTGCCGTTTCGGGCGATGATGATTTCCTGCTCCGCGCCGCTTTCGAGGGACTCGACGAGGCGGGAGAGGTTGGATTTGGCTTCCAGCATGTTGACTATGGTCATCTAGGTCCCCATGGCTAGGCCAAGTCTAGCTAATCGCGTTTGAAGGGGTCGTCAAGCCAGCCCGCTCCTCGAGAGACCGGACTGCACTTTCTGGTTGACAAGCGTTTAACCCGTCATGCCACCGGCGCAGCGCAGCGCAGAGCGATGGCATCCATGGCAGTTCTCAGACTCCCCTTACGCTAACCAGGGTGGAATGACGCAACCCTAAAGCATCGCAGGCAAAATCCGAGCCGGATTTTGTTGGGCCCGATACTTTAAAACTTTGAATTGGCGCATTTTCGGGCACAAAACCGCGACTACACCCAAGATCAAGTCCGGGGCAGCTTTTTGTTGAAAATGCGCTAGTGTCCTGATTCTAAAGTTCTTAGCCGCCTGGAATGGGGGTGGCCTGTGTTTCGCGCTAAATGCACAGACAATGTCTGGGCCATTACCCCATCGCGGCTGTCGCTTTGGCCAAGCGGTCAAAGCGCATCAGATCCGCACACAACGCCTCGATATCGGAAAACGGGATCATATTGGGCCCGTCCGATGGGGCGTGATCAGGATCGGGGTGGCTTTCCAGGAAAATCGCGGCCACGCCGATGGCGGCGGCCGCCCGGCCCAGCATGGGCACGAAGCGGCGCTCCCCGCCGGAGCGATCGCCCAGTCCGCCCGGCTGCTGCACCGAATGGGTCGCGTCGAACACCACGGGCGCGCCCATCTCCTTGAGGATCGGCAGCGCGCGGAAATCATTGACTAGAGTATTGTAGCCGAAAGACACGCCGCGCTCGCAGGCCATGACATTGGGATTGCCCGCGCCAGCGATTTTGTCGAGCACATGGGCCATATCCCACGGGGCCAGAAACTGGCCTTTTTTCACGTTGATTGGCTTGCCGGTCTTGGCCGCGGCGACGAGTAAATCCGTTTGGCGGCACAAAAAGGCAGGAATTTGCAGCACGTCCACGAAGCTGGCCGCCTCTGCGCAGTGTTCGGGCAAATGCACATCCGTTAGCACTGGCACGTTTAGCTTGCTGCGAATGTCCTCAAAGGCTTGGCCGGCCTGCTCCAAACCCGCGCCGCGCGCACCCTTCAGGCTGGAGCGGTTGGCTTTGTCAAAGCTGGTCTTGAAGATAAAGGGGGCCCCCAGCCGCTGGAATACGCCTTGAAGAAACTGCGCGCACTCGAAGGCGTGGGCGCGGCTTTCCAGCACGCAGGGGCCGGAGATGAAAGCCAAGGGCAGCGCATTGCCGATGGCCAATTCGCCGATGGATACAATTGGATTCAGGGCGTGGGGCATGCCATCCTTCCTACAGGGCCTTGAGCCCGGGCTCAACGCTGCGGCCACGTCAAAAAGGTGCATCTTGCAGTTTCGTGGTTTTTCAGGAAACACTGAGGCTCGGGCTGATGGAGGCGGCGATGGGCTTGAGGGGCTGGGCGCGCTGGGCATTGATCGTATTCGTGTGCGCGCTAAGCGCGTGCGGGCCGCGGGCCAAGGATTTGCAGGCGGGCGAAAAGGGCGCGGTTGTCCGCGTGCTGGATGGCGATACGCTGGAGCTGGCCAGCGGCTTGCGGGTGCATTTGGTGGGCATAGAGGCCCCGCGCGACGACGATGCGATTGCCAAAAAGGCGCGCGAAGGCTTGCAGCGCTTGGCGCTGGAGCGCCCGGTGCGACTCTATTATGGCGGCACGAGCCGCTTGCCGGCTAACGAGCGCAATCCGGCCGAGGCCGCGCTGGCGCATGTCTATGTGCGCACCGAGGGGGGCCGCTGGATCTGGGCGCAGGAGGCTTTGCTGCGCGATGGCTTGGCACGCGTGCATACCCGCAAAGATAATGCGTCACGGGCGGATCGCCTATTGGTCAGCGAGACCTTGGCCCGCCGGGAAAAACGCGGCCTGTGGGCGCAAACGCGCTTTGGCGTACTTGCTGCCGACAAGAAGATCGAGCCGGGTGCCTTCACCATCGTGGAGGGCGTCGTGCTGTCGGTGGGGGACAACAAAGGGCGCACCTTCCTCAATTTCGGGGAGGATTACCGCACGGATTTCACGGTGATGGTGGTGGCCGAAGACGCGGCGGCTTTCACCGGGCCGCTGGCGCTGACGGGGCTGGCCAAGCGGCGTTTGCGCGTGCGCGGCTATGTCAGCGATCGGGGTGGGCCCTTGATGCGGGTTGATCATCCCGCGCAGATCGAGCTGCTGCAATAACCGCCTTTCCGCTTTGAGGCGAAGGCTATTTGGTAAAACCGCCAGATGCGTTAAGAGGGGTTAACGCGGAGGCAGCGCATGACGGGGACCAATCGGGTGGATGAATGGCTCGCTGCGCAAACGCAGGAGCGCAAAGACGGGCCCGTGCTCGATTACCACCCTGGCCAGCGCGTGGAGGGCCGCAATGTGACCTCCATATTTGTTGGGGTTTTCTTGTTTGCTTTGGCCGTTGGCATGAGCTGGCGCCTGCTCCCGGCCTATGCGGATCGCTCGCTGATGGCGCATATCCTGGCCACTTTGAGCTGCGCGCTGGCGCTGGCTTTGTTGGGCTGGGTGGTGGTGTCCTCGATTGTTTCGGCCCGCTTGGCCAATTGGGCCAATGCCTTTGTGGCCAATGATTCCAACCTGGATCCGGTCGCGGCACAAGAGCGTGACCGCGTGCGCGATTCCACTCTGGATATGGAATTTCGCCCGCCTTTTTCCTTTAGCCGCGGGATGCGAGACGTATTCGCAGACGCATCGCAACGCTCGATTCGGGGGTAAGTATGCGCTGGCAATTCGCCAATTGGTTTGGCCTTGGTCTGGGGCTGGCAGCGGTCGGCGTGGGGCTGACGTCCTCGCTCTATATCAGTGCGGAGCCGCACGCGGCTTTGCGCGTGATCGGGGAGGCGGCGGGGCTGGACGCGGCCCAAGCCCGCGATTACCGCCTCGTGGTGCGCACCGTGCGCGGCAAATTGGGGCTGCCGGAAAGCGGGCGCGCGCAATTGGTTGCGCAGGCCCAAAGCCAAATCGAGGAGGCCAAGGCCATAGCCTTGGCGGCGCGGCGCGATGTTGAGGCCGCACAAGCCAAAATTCGCGCGCTTGAGGCCCAATTGCTGGCGGCACGCAGCGCTGCACCGCGCGTGGAGACTGCCGCGTTTACGGTGGCGGGGCCAAGCGGCGGCGCGCGGGCCTGCCGCAGCGCGGGTGCGCCCTTTCGCTGCACGCTGCGCTTTGAGCCGGGCAGCGCCGGGCTCGATTACTCGGACCGCGCCCGCCTGGCGGCTTTGGTTGATGCTGTCCGCGCGAGTGGCATGCGCACGGCCACGGTCGAGATCATTGGGCGCTCGGATCGGCCGGGCCGCGGTGAAGCCGGACCGGTGGATTGCGATACGCCGGTGGATTCTGCAGCGGATTTAGCCTGCCGGCGCGCCGCCACGGTGGCCATCGAGCTGGGCGACCGCTTGCGCAATGCGGCTGGGATTGCGAGCGCGCCTACGATTGAGGCCGTGGTCGTGCCCACGCGCGGCCCCTCACCGAGCAATCGCCGCGTGGATATCCTGATTTCAGCGTCTTGACTTAAGCGCTAGAGCGCATTCAGGAAAAGTGGAATTGCGGTTTTCCGTCCGAATGCGCTCCAACTTATTGAATCAGCGCATTCAGGAAAAGTGGAATTGCGGTTTTCCGTCCGAATGCGCTCCAACTTATTGAATCAGCGCATTCAGGAAAAGTGGAGTTGCGGTTTTCCGTCCGAATGCGCTCCAACTTATTAAATCAGCGCATTCAGGAAAAGTGGAGTTCGGTTTTCCGTCGGAATGCGCTCCAACTTATTAAATCAGCGCATTCAGGAAAAGTGGAGTTCGGTTTTCCGTCCGAATGCGCTCTAACTTATTGAATCAGAGCATTTTTCGAATGAGAAATCGACTTCGATTTCTTTGAAAAGGCTCTAGCGAAGGCTGGCATTGATCTTTTCGAGCGCCTCGGTACCTGGGATCAATTGGGCATCGCTCAGCGCATTGAGCGGCGTCACGCAGCTTCCGAGGCGATCGTGCAAATCGGTGGCCGCTGGATCTACGAACAGCAAGCCAGTGACGATTTCGCCCTTGGATTGACGCTCTTGCAAATAATTGGAGGCCGCGATGCGATTGGTGGGATCGTAATCGGTGTGCAGCTTGCGCAGGCGCAGCGTTTGGCCATCGTGCTGCACGATCTCCTGTAACGCGCCGGGGGGATAATGCGCCGTGATCGGCGCGGCCTCGGGGATCACGTCCATGCGGTTCACCGCCTCATTATGCGCGCGGACATAATCAAAGCTTTTCGTCGAGCCGGTATGATTGTTGAAGGCCACGCAGGGGCTGATCACATCCAGCACGGCCGGGCCATGATGGCTGAGCGCGCCTTTGATCAAGGGCACCAGCTGGTCCTTATCCCCCGAAAAGCTGCGCCCCACATAACTAGCCCCGAGCTGCAGCGCCATGGCGACCAGATCGATGCCGGATTCGGTATTTTCTACACTCTTTTTGGATTTTGAGCCCTTGTCCGAAGTGGCGGAAAACTGCCCCTTCGTCAGGCCATACACGCCGTTGTTTTCAACGATATAGCACATGTTCACGCCGCGCCGGATGGAATGGGCGAATTGGCCAAGGCCGATGGAGGCGGAATCGCCATCGCCCGATACGCCCAGATATAGCAGGCTACGATTGGCCAGATTGGCCCCCGTCAACACCGAGGGCATGCGCCCGTGCACCGTGTTGAAGCCATGGCTCTGGCCCAGGAAATAATCCGGCGTTTTGGACGAGCAGCCAATGCCCGACAGCTTGGCCAGCAAATGCGGCTCGATCTCCAACTCGAAACAGGCTGCCACGATGGCCGCGCTGATGGAATCGTGGCCGCAGCCCGCGCATAAGGTGGAGATGCGCCCCTCGTAATCGCGCCGCGTCAGGCCCAAGGCATTGGTTGGCAAAGCCGGGTGATGCATTTTGGGTTTGACGATGTAGGTCATGGCTGAACCCCCGCGCGCGTTAAGCGATGGCTGATGTCTTCGATCAAGAAGCGGGCGGTGATCGGCGCGCCATTATAGTGCAAGATCGCCACCAGTTTGGCTGGATCGATGCCGCCTTCGGCGCAGAGCAGCGTGCGCAATTGCCCATCCCGGTTTTGTTCGATCACGAACACCTGGTCATGCGCCGCGATGAAATCATACACCGCTTGGGCAAACGGAAAGGCGCGCACGCGCAGCGCATCGATCGCCAGGCCGTCCGCCGCCAGCACCTCC
>JAKFWI010000268.1 GCA_021731965.1 Hyphomonadaceae bacterium
AGACCATCGCGACGCTTGAAAAGGCGATCAAGGATTTGGAAAAGAAAAAGACGCCGCCCGGCCAGCAGCGTGCCGCCGGCGAGCCGGCCGAGCCGCCGCTCAGCACGCCTGCGGCCAAAACGGCGTTCAAGCGCGCCGCTTTTTCCCTGATCGCGGCCGGCGGCGGGCTTTATGGCCTGGCGGCGGCGGCCACCTGGAATCCCGCCGATCCCAGCCTGAACACAGCTACCGATTTGGCTCCGCACAACTTATTTGGAGCCCCTGGCGCGGTGCTGGCCGATTTGGCATGGCAGAGCCTTGGAATGGCCGCCCCAGCGGGCATGGCCGCTTTGGCCTGCGCCGGTTTGCTGCGGATCTTTAACAAAAGATTGCTGCGGCCTTTGCCGCGCGGGCGGCTGCTGGCCGGTGCCGGGGCAATCGCTTTGATCGCCGGGCTGGTGGCCCATGCCCCCCACCCTCCGGGCTGGCCGTTGGCCAGTGGCGCAGGCGGCATGATTGGCGATGGCGTGCGGCTTGGCCTGGACGCGGCCTTAACCCTCACCGGCATACCCGGCCCCGAGATTTTCGCAGCTTTGCTGGCCGCCGGCGGCGCGACACTGGCCATGGGCTGGGCCTTCCGCATGACTCCCGATCATGTGCGCGAGGCGGCGGGTGCCGCCGTCAAGCTGGCGCAAAGCGGTGCGGCGCGCCTCTCAGCAGCCTTGCGCCCCAAACCGCGGCCCGCGGCCCCCGTGCCGGTGCCCAGTGTTCGCGCGGCGGATCCATACCGGCCAGAAGCCTTCACGCCGAACGCAGCCAAGCCCCGCTTCGATGACGAAGCCCGCGATGCCTATGAGGGCACCGTGCCGCTCACCCCCTTCGATCCGGACGCGCCAGAGCCGCCTATCACCAACGCCGCCCGCAGCGAGCCTGGCCCCGCTCGGCCGACCGACGCCCCAGTGGCACGCCGCCCCGCGCCAGCTGCCAAGGCCAGCCAAAACCGGCCGGCACCAATGGGCCAGTTTCGCTTACCGGCCATCGATCTGTTGAGCCCGCCCAAACCGCGGCAGATCCTGGCGGATGGCCCGACTTTGCAGGCAGCCTCGCGGCGGCTGGAGGCCGTTTTGGCCGATTTCAACGTGCTGGGTGAAATCGTCGCGGCCAATCCAGGCCCGGTAGTGACCCTTTTCGAGTTCGAACCCGCACCGGGCGTAAAAAGCGCCCGGGTGATCGGCCTGGCAGAGGATATCGCCCGCTCCATGAGCGCGACCTCGGCGCGTGTGGCGGTAATCCCTGGGCGCAATGCCATCGGCATCGAGCTGCCAAACGCCAAGCGCGAAACCGTCTATTTACGCTCTCTGCTGGCCTCCAACGCCTTTATCGGCAATCAAGGCGGCTTGCCGCTGGCGCTGGGCGAGACCATCGAAGGCGAGCCCTTCGCGGCGGATCTCGCCAAAATGCCGCATTTGCTGATTGCCGGCACCACCGGCTCGGGCAAGTCCGTGGGCATCAACGCCATGATCTTGTCTTTGCTCTATCGGCTGACACCGGAGCAATGCCGCTTCATCCTGATCGATCCGAAAATGCTGGAATTGTCCGTCTATGAGGGCATCCCGCATTTGCTCTCGCCCGTGGTGACCGATCCGAAAAAGGCGGTGGTGGCACTGAAATGGACCGTGCGGGAAATGGAAGAGCGCTATCGGCGCATGGCCAAGCTCGGTGTGCGCAATATCGGTGGTCATAACGACAAGGTGCGCGAAGCCTTGGCGCGGGGCGAGCAGCTCCAGCGCACCACCCAAACCGGCTTTGACGAGGAAACCGGCGAGCCGCTGTTCCAGACGCGGGCTTTGCCCATGGAAACCATGCCCTATATCGTCGTGGTGATCGACGAGATGGCTGATCTCATGATCACGGCCGGCAAGGAAATCGAGGCGGCGGTGCAGCGCTTGGCGCAAATGGCGCGCGCGGCCGGCATCCACGTGATTATGGCCACGCAGCGCCCTTCCGTGGATGTGATTACCGGCACGATCAAGGCCAATTTCTCGACACGCGTTGGGTATTCGGTGCCCTCCAAAATTGATAGCCGCACCATCCTCAACGAGCATGGCGCAGAGCAATTGCTCGGCATGGGCGATTTGCTGTTCATGGCCGGCGGTGGGCGCATCCGGCGCCTGCACGGGCCTTTTGTATCGGACGAAGAGGTCGATCGGGTCGTGCAAATGCTTAAGGCGCAGGGCCTGCCCAGCTATCGCAGCGACGTGACGGAAGACCCCGACGACGGCCGTGACCCGGACGAAGGCGGCGATCTGGTCGAGCGGATGGGCGGGCCAGGGCCCTCGGGGGACGATCTCTATGATCGCGCCGCCGCCATCGTCCAGCGCGACCGTAAAGCCTCCACGAGCTATCTGCAGCGCCGGCTCTCGATCGGCTATAACCGGGCGGCCACGTTGATCGAGCGGCTAGAGAAGGACGGGCTGATCTCTGGCCCCAATGGTGCCGGTAAGCGCGAGGTGCTGATCCCCCCGATCGATGGGGAAGACGAATAAGGGCGGGCGGCACCCGCCCCTTATTCGTCCCCGGCTTCTTCCGAACTCAACGGGGCTGCAGGCCATGGAGGCGTCCAGGGGCCAGGGTATCGAAGTTGTGGGGCCTAGCGCCTCATTCCGCCGCTCTTCGCTTCGCTCCGCCGGTGGAATGACGACGGCTCTGGCTACAAACCGAGCGCATCGCTTGACGAAGGCCCTAGCTAGTCCCGATAGTGTCGGCCGCACATCCGATATCGGGGGTTTTATGTCCAAATTGATGCGTCTTGGCGCTTCGGCGATGGTTTTGCTGGCGCTTGGCCTTCCGGCCAGCTTGGCCCAGGCCCAAAACCTCACCCCCTATTATGGCCCCGTGGCCGCCCCAGCGACGCCGCCGATCCCCGCGCCCACCGATCCCGCCAAGGCCTATCCCGGAGAGATCGCGCTGGCCGTGGATGTCACAGACGTGGCGCGCGGCATTTTCCGCATAAGGCAAACGGTGCCGGTGGCGGCCCCTGGGCCTTTCACCTTGCTGTTTCCCGAATGGTTGCCGGGCAATCACGGGCCGCGCGGGCCGATCGATAAGCTGTCCGGGCTGGTGATCCAGGCGGGCGGCAAGCCGTTGGCCTGGCGGCGCGATCCGGTCAATGTCTTTGCCTTTCATGTGGATGTGCCAGCGGGCGTTGCCTCGCTGGATGTTCGTTTCGAGTATTTGACGCCGGTGCAAGGCGCGCAAGGCCGCATCGTGGCCACCCCAGCCATGCTGAACCTGCAATGGAATGCCACGGTGCTTTACCCCGCCGGCTATTACGCCGATAAGATCGCCATCCGCCCGAGCGTGACGCTGCCGGCGGGCTGGGGCTATGCGGGCGGCCTGGAAGAGGAAAGCCGCGCGGGGGACGTGGTGCGCTTCAAGCGCACGGAGCTGGAAACCCTGGTCGATAGCCCGCTATTCGCCGGGCAATATTTCAAGAGCATTGATCTTGATCCCGGTGCCAAAGTGCCGGTGCGGCTCAATTTGGTGGGGGATCGCCCAGAATTGATCGAGGCCAAGCCAGAGCAGATCGAGGCCCATAAGCGCTTGGTGCAGCAAGCCTATCTGCTCTATGGCCCCGGTCATTTCGATCGTTATGATTTCCTGCTGGCCATGAGTGAACGGATGGGCGGCATCGGCCTCGAGCATCACCGCTCCAGCGAAAATGCGGCAGGTGCCACCTATTTCACCGAATGGGATAAGCAGGCCGACGCGCGCGATCTGTTGCCCCATGAGATGACGCATTCGTGGAATGGCAAATATCGCCGCCCCGCCGATCTGTGGACGCCCAATTACGACGTACCCATGCGCGACAGCCTGCTGTGGCTTTATGAGGGGCAAACCCAGTTCTGGGGTGAAGTGCTGGCGGCGCGCTCGGGGCTATGGACCGCCCAGCAGGCGATGGATCAATTGGCGCTGACCGCCGCCACCTATGAATACCGCACGGGCAAACAATGGCGCCCGTTGGTCGATACCACCAACCAGCCGATCATTTCGGCGCGCACGCCTCAGCCTTGGCGCAGCTGGCAGCGGCCGGAAGATTATTACGCGGAATCCAGCCTTATCTGGCTGGAAGCCGATCAACTCATCCGTGCGCGTAGCGGCGCCAAGCGCTCACTCGATGATTTCGCACGCGGCTTTTTCGGCGGCGGCGGAACCGGGTCACGTACGCCGGTGGTCTATACCTATGACGATATCGTCAAAACCCTGAATGCCGTTGAGCCCTATGATTGGGATTCCTTCCTTAAAGCCCGGGTACTTACCATTGCTCCGGCCGCGCCCCTGGAGGGGCTGAAGCGCGGGGGCTGGAAGCTGGTTTATACCAATGAGCCCACGGAAACCGCCAAGGCCATCGAGGCGGCCAACAAGGTCTCCACTTTCCTCTATTCGCTGGGCTTTACGGTTGGTGAAGGGGCGCGGCTGACGGAGGTGCTGTGGGACAGCCCCGCTTTCCAGCAAAATCTGACGATTGGCGCGCAAATCCTCGCCGTTAACGGCCTCGCTTATGATGGCGATAAGCTGAAGCGCGCCATTAGCGCCGCGCAAAACAGCGATGCACCGATCACCCTGCTGGTCAAGGAAGAGGACCGCTTCCGCGCGGTGACCATCCCCTACAAAGGCGGCCTGCGTTATCCCCGGCTCGAGCGGATTGCCGGCACGCCGGACACGCTCAGCGCTCTTTATACGGCCCGCACCCGCCCGCGTTGAGTGGGTCGAGCGCTCAAGCGCAAGTCCATGACGCCCTTTCAAGACCGCTCTAATGGCCGCGCCGCATTCCCGCCGCGTTGGCAGCTTCCTTTCGCCACCAGAAGCGGCCAAGGTGGGTGCATGAAATCCTGTGCTTTGATCTCTACGGCCCTCGTCGCCGGCTGGCTGACGATGGCCTCGGGCTTGGCCTTGGCGCAAGCCCCCGCGCCTGCGCCGCCAATCGCGGCCAGCCTCGCCCAGGGTGCCTTGACGGGCGCGGACCGCGCCGCGGCGCTCACCCGCGCCAATGGCGCGCTCAACGCCATGCAGCGGGTCGAGGGGCGGTTTTTGCAAATCGCGCCGGATGGCAAGGTCAGCCAAGGTAATTTCTATTTGAGCCGCCCGGGCAAAGTGCGCTTTGCCTATGATCCGCCCACACCCTTGGTGATCGTTTCGGATGGGGTAACGGTGGCCATCGAAGATCGCAGCTTGAAATCGGTGGATCGCACGCCTTTGCGTGCCACGCCGCTTTATTTCGTGCTTAAGCAGAATATCGATCTGGAAGCCGATGCCCGAGTCGCCAAGGTGGAGCGCGAAGGGGATCAATTGCGCATCAGCGTGCGCGACCGCAAAGGTCAAGCGGATGGGACCATCACCTTGGTTTTCTCTGGCACGACCGAGCCTGAATTGCGCGAATGGCGCGTCGCGGATGCCACGGGGCAAACCACCTTGCTGAGCCTGCGCGACGTGCACCCCTCGCTGAAACTTGACCCACGCTTGTTTGTTTTGGACGAAAAGCGCGATTCCACCGCGCGGACAGGCGGGCGTTGAGCCGCGCACGTTTTCCTGAACAGGAATAACAAAAGTTCATCCGGTGCAGGCATTGTTTCTGGGCCGTCTGTGGCCTACATGTCACTCGTACCACCGCGGTACACCTGGATCAGCGTCGTCCCCCCGCTGACCCGATCCAGAGCGGTGGTTAAGCGCCGGACATGGACCCCCATCCCCTCCCGGCGTGCGCTGCAAAGCGCTAGAGCGCCCGGTCTCTCCCCAGACTGGGCGCTCAAGCGCTTGCGCCCATTTTAGGATCCATCATGCGTATCGCCACCTGGAATGTAAATTCGGTGCGGCGCAGAATCGATCTGGTGGCGCGTTTTGTTCAGGAATCGGCACCAGATGTGCTGTGCCTCCAGGAAATCAAATGCCGCGAGGCAGAGTTTCCGACCGGCGCTTTGGCGGACATGGGCTTGCCGCATCTGCACATTGTTGGCCAAAAGGGCCTACATGGGGTGGCCATCGCTTCGCGCCTGGCCATCCAGCCGCTGGCCAATCCCGACATTTGCCCACATGGAGAGGCGCGCAGCGCGGCCGTGCACATCGCGGGCGTGGAGATCCACAGCCTCTATATTCCCGCCGGCGGCGATGAACCGGACGCGGAAATCAACCCGAAATTCGGGCACAAGCTGGAAAGCTTGGCGCGCCTGCGCAGCCAATACGCCAAGCGGCCCAAATCTGCGCCGCCCTTGGTGATCACCGGGGATTTGAATGTCGCCCCTGGGGAAAACGATGTGTGGTCCCATCGGCAATTGCTGAATGTCGTCAGCCATACGCCGGTGGAAACCCAGGCGCTGGAGGCGGCCCGGACCGAGGCCGGCCTCATCGATCTGGCCCGGCAATTCCACCCCAACGAGGAGAAGCTGTTCACCTGGTGGAGCTATCGCTCCCCCGATTGGCAGCGCAATGATCGCGGCCGGCGCCTCGATCATATCTGGGCCTGCCCAAAAGCCGCGAAACGGGCATCGGCCTTCACAATCGCCCGCGCTTGCCGCGCTTGGGAAGGCCCCAGCGATCACGTGCCCGTTGTGTGCGATTTCGTGGGCTGAGCCGCGCTTGATTTGACGCAGCCGCGCCAAATCAGGCTAAAGCTTTACTGTTTCCCAATCTCGAAAGCCGCTCGATGCTCACCAGCAAGGCGAAATACGCGCTCCGCGCCATGATCGACCTCGCTGCCGAAGCCCGGAACGGCCCAAGGCGACCCTGTTTTATCGGAGACATCGCGACCCGGCAGGACATACCGCGCAGGTTTCTGGAGAATATTCTCTTGGAGCTTCGCAAGCATGGCCTAGTCGTCAGCCATCGCGGCAAGGCTGGCGGCTACGCGCTCGCACGGGCCGCCGATTCAATCACCTTCGCAGACGTGATCCGCGCCATCGATGGGCCCTTGGCTTTGACACCTTGCACGAGCCTTACGGCCTATCAACGCTGTGAGGATTGCGTCGATGAGGCCCTGTGCGCCATCCGCCAAGCCATGCTGAGCGTGCGTGAAGCAACAGCCAGCGTGCTCGAGGGCATGACCCTGGCCAGGGCCAGCGATGTCGAAGCCAAGTCGGAACCGATAGCGCGCGAGGCGAATCGCAAAGTCGTTAATCTCGATTGATTCAGTAGACAATATGGGGTGAGCTTCTGACCGACACGGCTCAGGAGCACGAAATGCGTCTCGCGATCGGGATGGCCACAATCGCCATCGTCACCTCCATTTCACCCTCGTTCGCAGCAAATGAATTGGACCAGCCTGGTGCGGGGGCGACGGATGACGCAATCGTCGTCACCGCGCGCCGCAAGGAAGAAAACGTGCGCGACGTCCCCATCCCCGTCAGCGTTTTCAGCGCCGAGGAGCTGGACCGGACCAGCACGTTCAACATCAATCGGTTGCGCGAACTGATCCCAACTTTACAATTCAATAGCTCCAATCCGCGCAACACGGCGGTGAACATTCGCGGGCTGGGCGCGCCGTTTGGCCTGACCAACGATGGCATCGATCCCGGCGTCGGCATCTACATCGATGGGGTGTTTTATGCGCGGCCGGCATCAGCCAGCTTTGATTTCGTGGATATCGAGCGCCTGGAGGTTTTGCGCGGGCCGCAGGGCACGCTGTTTGGGCGCACCACCACGGCCGGGGCCATCAACATCACGACCCAAGACCCGAGCTTTGAGCCGGAGGGCCGCGCGGAACTGACCTATGGCAATTACGGATTCATCCAAGGAAAGGCCACGATTTCGGGGCCGCTCTGGGGTGACAAACTGGCCGGGCGGCTTTCGTTTTCCGGCACGCAGCGTGACGGGGTGATCACCAATGTCGCGCTGCAGGAAGATGTCAACGATCTCAATAATTTGGGCTTGCGCGGCAAAATCTTGTTTGAGCCCAATACCCAATGGAGGGTCATTCTGGCCGGCGATTTCAATCGCCAGCGCGCGGATTGCTGCACCCAGGTTGTGGCCGGATTGGCCCCGACGCTGCGTGCGGCCAATCGGCAATTCGCCGGGATCGCGGCGGCTCTCAACTACACCCCGCCAAGTTTCAACGCCTTCGACCGGGTCACCGATATCGATAGCCCTCTGTTTGCACGTCAGGATCTCGGCGGTGCCTCGCTGACGATCGAGCGAAGCATCGGCAGCGGCGTGCTGAGCAGTATTTCCGCTTGGCGCTATTGGAATTGGGACCCTTCCAACGACCGTGATTTCATCGGCCTGCCCGTCACGACGGTTTCAGCCAATCCTTCCCAGCAGCGGCAATGGAGCCAGGAGCTGCGCTATGCCGGGCCGCTTGCGCAGCGGGTTGATGTTGTTGCGGGCGCGTTTTTCTTTCGCCAAACTGTTGAATCGCAAGGCGCCCAGGAACAAGGCGCGGCGGCTTCGCGCTTTCTGCTCGCGCCATCGGCGCTGGCCATTCCGGCCCTGCTGGATGGCTTGCGCCAAGAATCCGATATTAAACTCGATAATCTGAGCGCCGCCATCTTTGGCCAGCTGGATTGGAGCGTAACGAACCGGCTGCACCTGCTGCCGGGCGTGCGATTCAACTATGATCGCAAGCAAGCGGACGTTGCGCAGACCATCAGCGGGGGCCTTTCTCCTGCAATGGCGGCCCAGCGCGCCTTGCAGAACTCGATCCTTTCCGCGCAGTCTTTCCAGGCCAATGCGGATGATTTCAACGTATCTGGCCAGATCACCGCGCTGTATGAGGTGAACAATGACACCAACGTATACGCAACCTATGCGCGCAGCTTTAAGCCCGTCGGTATCAATCTCGGCGGCCTGCCGCTCAATGCCGCCGGCCAACCGGCCGTGGAGATCGCAACGATCGCGCCGGAAGATGTGCGCCATTTAGAGGCCGGCGTGAAAAGCCGTTTGCCGGGCGGTGTAACGCTGGACATCACAGTGTTCCGCACCACTACGCAAGACTACCAAACCCAGGTGGTCAACAACACGGTCGGTGTGCTGCGGGGGTTTCTTGCCAACGCCGATGAAGTTCGGGTCCAGGGCGTGGAGGCGGATACGCGCAAAAACTTCGGGAAATGGCTGACGCTTTATGGCTCGGCGGCGTTCACCGATGCGCGCTATGTCTCCTTTCCCGACGCGCCCTCGCCGCTTGAGCTTACAGGGGGGCCCAGCGTGGTGGACGCTTCCGGCGGGCGGTTGCCTGGCGTGTCGCGCTGGGCCGCTAGTCTTGGCGGAGAAATCCGTCAGCCGGTTACTTTTAGTAATCGGGATTTGATCGCCTATTTTGGCGTGGATGCGAGCTATCGTTCGGATTTTTCATCCAGCGCGACACCGAGCCGCTTCCTCAATGTGGATGGCTATACCCTGCTCAATCTGCGCGCGGGCCTGCGCGCGCCCAATGGCGTGGAAATCTTCGGCTGGGTGCGCAACGCGACGCAGACCGAGTATTTCGATTTTCTCTCGGCCGCGCCGGGTGGGTCGGGCTTGTTCGTTGGCCAGGTGGGCGATCCACGCACGTTTGGACTTTCAGTGCGCGCACCCTTTTAAAAACCAAATTTTCTTCCGCGCCTCAGCTCATGAGGCGATAACCACCGCCTTCTGTCAGCAGCAGGCGCAGATTGTTGGGATCCTGCTCGATCTTTTGGCGCAACCGATAGATATGCGTCTCCAGCGTATGGGTGGTGACGGTGGCGTTATAACCCCACACTTCGCGCAGCAGCTCCTCGCGGGCCACCGCCTTGGACGAGGCGCGGTAGAGATATTTCAAGATATTGGTTTCTTTTTCCGTCAGGCGGATTTTGCGTTGCTTGGGATCGATCAACATTTTCGAAGCCGGGCGAAATTCATAGGGCCCGATAGCGAACACCGCATTTTCGCTCTGTTCATGGCTGTTGAGGTGCGCGCGGATGCGTGCCAGCAGCAAAGAAAAGCGGAAGGGCTTGGTGACGTAATCATTGGCACCCGATTCAAAGCCCAAAATGGCATCGGATTCCCCATCCGCCCCGGTCAGCATCAAAATCGGTGCGCGCACGCCGGCGCGGCGCATTTGCTTGCATGCCTCACGCCCGTCCATATCGGGCAAATGTACATCGAGTAGAATGAGGCTGGCGCTGCCTTCTTTGGCCTGCTCGATGCCATCTCGGGCCAAGGCCGCGTGCACGACACGGAAATCGTCATGCATTTCGAGCTGTTCGGCCAAAGCGCGGCGCAATTCCTCATCATCGTCGATAATCAAAATCATGCTTTTACGCTGCGTCATCCGGTGTTCCTTGGAGGCGAATCTGCAGTTGCGAAGAGAATCGGCACCGATCACGGTGGCGACCATCCCCGCTTTACATAAGGGGCTTGGCACCCGGCCACGAGAGGAATCTTTGCTCATGCTTCACGCCAGTGCAAACGGAGTGTTCAAATTCGGGTCGCGTTTGGTGCGCTGCGCGTTGGGCTCTGGGGGGGTGATCCCCGCCGGGGTCAAGCGCGAGGGCGATCATTGCAGCCCGATCGGGCGCTGGCCCTTGCGCCGCGTTTTTTTCAGGCCGGACCGGCTGGAAGCACCAAAAACCGCTTTGCCGATCACGCCTTTGGCGCCGCAAATGGGCTGGTGCGATGCGCCCGAAGATGCCCGCTATAATTGCCCGGTTTTGCTGCCCCATCCGGCCAGCGCGGAGCGGCTTTGGCGCGAGGATCACGTGTATGACATCCTCGTGATCCTGGGCCATAACGACGCTCCCGTGCTTCCCGGCATGGGAAGCGCGATTTTTTGGCATCTGGCCTGGCCCGATTACCGCCCCACCGAGGGCTGCGTGGCCATCGCTTTGGCGGACATGCTCGATGCGCTGGCAGAAGCCAAACCGGGCCATGCGCTGGAGATTGCCCCGGCGCGCAGCGGGCAATGATTTTTCGCGCACGCGCCGTCATGCCGGAACCGCCGCGGCTTCCATCGCCGCCCGCGTTGACGCATCGGCGGGGAAAAACAGCTCCAGCCGTAGATCCCGGACGGTCACATCCTCGCTCGTTCCAAAATGCGCGATCGCCGACAAAAACTGCATGGGCCCATTTGGCATGTTCAAAACCAGCGGCATCAACGGGCTGCGCGCCAATGCAAGGCGATCGATGGGAAAGCGTGTCGCCGCCTCCGTCACGATGGACAAGACCTCGCGCATGAGCGGGTCATCGCAGGCTTCCAGCGCCTCCAATTCGATGCGCGCACGCAAATCATGCAGCACCTCGGGACGATTGCCGATTACGTGCGGAGCGTTGGGGCTTTCGGTGATCAGCCGCACCAGATTTGTTTGCGTGCTGTCTCCTTGCAGCGCCGCGATGAAAACCTGCGCCGGCGCGTTGGCTTCCTGCAGGTTCCAATAACGATCGCAGATCAAAGCGGGATTGGGCGCATGGCGGGTGATCATCTCCGTCAGCATCTCCCGAAAGGGGGCCAGCGCGGCCGATTCCAAAGCCGAGCTGGGAAACACCGGGCCGAATCCCGCCGCCAGCAACAGCCGATTGCGCGCCCCGAGCGGAAGAAGCAGCCCCTGCGCGAGATTAAGCACCATGGCGCGGCTCGGCTTTGTGCGGCCCGTTTCCAGGAAAGACACATGCCGCGCCGATACCTCACAGGTCAGCGCCAAATCCAGCTGGCTCATGCGGCGCGCCATGCGCAGGCGGCGCAGCTCGGCGCAAAAGGTTTCAGCGGCAAAGTTTCGTGGCGGCGGCGAAAGCATCATGCGCCAGAATTTCCGTTTTATGATCCGCTGTCCATGACGTGGCAGGTAATTGTCTGCCCTCCTCGCCCATGTCAGCCATCATGTCGTGCTGAAGGAGGAAAGCGCAATGCAAGGGTTCTGGAAACATTGGATGATCGCCTGGTTCGTGTTTGGGATGGCGTTCGCCATCGTCCTGGCGCTCGCGGCGTGGCCGCCGGCCGATGGAATAACGCGGCCAATTCTGGGCCTGATCGCTGGGGATGCCCATCCTTCCAGCATCTTTGACCCAATGCCCATGCGCTTCGCGATAGGCCTGCAAGGCGCGCTGAGCCTTGGCTGGTTGTTGACCATGATGATCGCGATGCGCGCCGCCGATCGCTTAGCGCATTTTCAACAAAAGTGGCGTGGCGGTTTTGTGCCCGAAAATGCGCCAATTCAAAGCTCCAGAGCATCGGACCCAACAAAATCCGGCTCGGATTTTGTTGACGATGCTCAGGGCGCACAAATCTGGCGGGAAATTACGGCGGCGATCAGCGTTTGGTATGTGGTGGATTGCGCCATTTCCCTGGGAACGGGCTTCCCCCTCAACGCTGTTTCCAACACGATACTGATCATCGGATATCTGATTCCGGTATTGGGCTCCGGCGTGCTTTCCAGG